>DASVQQ010000016.1 GCA_036389035.1 Jatrophihabitans sp. | reverse complement strand
AGGAGCGGGGCCGGGCTCAGAGCCCGGTGACCCGGAGGTAGCTGTCGAGGATCGGCTGGGCCAGGTACAGCGCCAGCGCCGCGCCGGCAAGCATGAACGGGCCGAACGGCAGCGGCGTCTTGCCGGTACCACGCCTGCTCGCGATCACCGCGATGCCGGCCACCCCGCCGAGCAGGAACGCCGCGAACGCCCCGACCAGCAGGGCCGCCCAGCTCAGCCAGCCGAGCATCGCGCCGACCAGGCCGGCCAGCTTCACGTCGCCGAAGCCCATCCCCTTCGGATAGGCCAGTGCCAGCGCCAAGTAACTGCCGAACAGCGCGGCGCAGCCGATCGCCGTCCGCAGCAGCGCCCAGTAGTCGTGCTGCCACAGCAGCGGAGCCGCCAGCAACAGCGCCAGCACCGGATAGGACGGCAGCACGATCGCGTTGGGCAGCCGGTGACATTCGATGTCTATCGCCGCCAGCGCTATCGCCATCGCCGTGAAGTACAGCCAGGCGGGCAGTCCCGCGAGCCTGTCGATCGAGTACAGCCGCCAGGCCACCAGGACGAAGGCCGCACCGGTGGCCAGCTCGATCAGCGGGTACCGGGCGCTGATCGGCGCCGCGCAGTCGGCGCAGCGGCCGCGCAGCAGCAGCCAGCCCAGGACCGGCACATTGTGCCGGTTGCGGATCGGGGTGTCGCAGCGCGGGCAGTGCGAGGCCGGCGCGACCACCGAGTGGCCGGCGGGCACCCGGTAGATCACGACGTTGAGGAACGATCCGATCGCCAGGCCGAGCACCGCCACCACGACGAGCAGAAGCTCCATGGTGCAGACCTTCCCGTCGGTGGGTGGGGGGCGCCGCGGCAGCGGGTGTGGGCATCAGCATCTCAGGATCCCGTCGAGACGCTGATGACATTCCAGGTGTTGCTGGTCAGTCGCCCGTCCGGCGGCGGGATGTAGGGCACCCGCAGGCCGCCGTTCACCGCCCCGCCGGCACGCATGTTGTCGAAGTTGTAGGTGACCGAGATGCCGGGCATCTTGGTGTTCGAGCCCTGGTAGGGCCGGCCCTGGTACGGCATGCTGGTCGCGCCCCGGTGGTACTGGTAGAGCCCGCCGTAGATAGTGATGCCGTGACCGATGGCGCCGCGGAAGAAGTTGTCGGCGATGAACGAGCCGCGCAGCGTGAACACGGTGGAGTAGATCAATCCGTTGCCGCCGTTGGTCATCGACGGGGCGTTGTTGGGCACGTACATGTGGGACGGGTAGTTGTTGACGAGCGGCCAGCTCAGGTTGTCGGTGTAGACCCCGCTGAGGTCGTTGGGGCAGTAGCCGGCGGTGGTGGCGCCGGCGGTGCCGTCGGTGGCGCAGGTCATCGGCCGGTAGATCCGCACGTTGTGGTTGGCGATCATGGCCATGCCGTCGCTGGTGTTGGTGACCGAGGAGTTGCTGTAGGTCAGGTCATTGGTGATGACGATGTCGTGCTCGGCGACGACCGAGAGGTTGCCGCTGACCTGGCCCTGGACGTAGACGTCGCCGTAGCCGTGGTAGTGGGGGGTGACGTCGTTGTCCGGGTCGGTGTAGGTCTTGCTGGCGTCGTAGCCGCTGTCACCGGGCTGCTTGCCATGCCACGGGAAGTTCCGGGTGGTGTTCAGCGGCGAGCCCGCCGCGGTGCTGGCGGTCTTGCTGAGCACGCCCTGCACGATCGGCGTGGTGGTGTTGACGCAGTCGTCCTTCTTTGACAGCGAGGCGCACACCACCCGGTTCACCTTGACCGTCCAGTCGCTGGTGGTGGTGGTGTAGCCCTTGCCCACCGCCGTCTGCAGGAAGGTGCCGGTGGCCGTCTCGGGCGTCGTGGTGGTCGTGGTCGGCGTTGCGGCGGTGACGGTGACGGTGTACCAGACCGAGCCGGCGGTGGTGCCGACCTTCTGCGACGGGGTGCTCAGCTGAGAGGTGACCGCGCTGGTGAAGGCGGCCGGGGTGGGGCTCGCCGTGGCCAGCACGGTGTCGGTCGCCGTCTTGATGGCGGCCAGGACGTCGTTCTTGGGGTTGCCCTGACCGGTCTCGCAGTCGAAGTTGCGGCGCTTGGCGGGGTTGACCGCCGGGCAGGCCGCGGTGGCGTCGTAGGAGGCGTTGTCAGTCCAGGTGCCCGCCAGGCCGTTGGCGGTGGTGGTCGCCGGCAGGCTCAGCCCGGTGGTGGTGTTGAAGATCGGGCTGGCCGCGGTCGCCTGGTTGGGCTTGACCGACGAGCCGGGGTTCTTGACGTAGATCAGGGTCCGCGAGATCGGGACCACGGCGTTGATCACCCCGCCCGAGGGGTCGGTGGTGCTCTGGCCCTCGCTGTCGATGGTGTTGACGTTGGTGAAGGTGCCGGTGCTCTGGTAGCAGGCCGAGGTGCCGGCCGGCGTCATCGGACTGGTGATCCGGGCGGTGTTGCCCTGGACCGTGATCTGGGTGGGCCCGGTGTAGACGCACTGGGCCAGCGGCAGCGCCTCGCTGGCGTTCTCGGGCAGTTCCAGGGCGGTGGACTGGTAGATCGGGAACACCGGGCTGCCCGAGCCGTAGGTCGGGTAGTTGCTGTTGATGGTGGCCTCGCCGTTGGTTCCCGGGTAGGCGCGGATGTAACCGCCGTTGGGGCCCAGCGGTTGCTGGCTGCCGTTGATCGCGCCGGTCCACACCGAGTAGGCCGCGGCGTCGAAGTTCGGCTTGCTGTTCTTGGAGTTTCCGGTGTCCTTGCCGCGGTCGACGAGGTAGGCGTCCTGGCTGTAGACCGGCCCGTTCATCACCATGTTCGGTTCCATCGAGGAATCGCAGGTGTCGTTGTGGGTCACCGCGGCCGCCGTGCCGGTGGCGGGGGTGTAGGTGCCGCCCTCGGTGAAGTAGGCGAAGCTCGAGTCGGTTCCCATCGCGGTCTGGACGGCGGTCGAGGGCCGCCGGCTGGCGTTGTTCCACCCCGTGTCGGTGCCACGGCCGGGCCCTGCGCCGTTGGGGTAGTACAGGTCATCGCAGACGTTGGTGCTGTGGTTGGGGTCGCACAGCGGGGTGGTGCTGGCATCGACGTAGGTGCAGGTGCCGACCCATTGCAGGATGCCGGGCTTGCCCTTGCTGCTGATCGAGGTGCCGTTGAGGTTCGCCGCCGAGGTCACCTGCACCGAGCGCGGCCGGTAGAAGCTGTTGACGAACTCCGCGGCGTAGGTCTCGTACTTGGTGTAGTACTGGAAGTTGTTGAAGCTGGGCATCGCGTCGATGTCGGCGACCAGGGTCTTGATGAGGTACTTGGGGTTGGGCTTGCCGGTGGGCACCTGGCCGACCGACTTGACCCGGGCCAGGCCGGAGGTGGCGAAGGTGACCGTCCACCAGTAGGACTCGACGCTGGCGACGCCGTCGCCGCCGGTGATCACCACCCCCTGCTCGTTCAACGGGTCGGTGATGCCGCTCTTGTTGGTGATGCCGGTGGCCAGCGCGGGGCACTCGAAACCGTCGGTCGGCGGGCAGTTGGTGTTGACCCAGCTGAGGAAACTCTCGATCCCGGCCTGGGCGGCGGCGGTCGCCTCGCCGGAGTCGACGCTGGCCTGGGCCGGCTTGATCTGGCCGGTCAGCGCTGTGGTGGCCGTGGTGAGCATCAGCATCGCCAGGATGCTGATCATCATGACCAGCACCAGGCTCTGGCCGCCGTCCTCGCGTCGCAGCCTGGCCAGCAGGTTGCCTCGCGTGGCGGCCCACGGGCCTGACGGCCGGCTCGATGCGGTTCTCATGACGCTGGACCCCGATCTCATGACGGGAACCCTGAGCTCACCGAGGCCAGCGAGGTGAAGGCCATGCTGCTGGTGTTGGAGGGGTCCAGGGCGGTGAAGGCGATGGCGACGCTGCCGATCTGGTTGAGCGCCGTGTCGACGTTGTGCGCCGGGTTGCCGCGCAGGTTTCCCGAGCTGACGGCCAGCGAGCCGGCGCCGATACTGGGGTCGGGCATTCCGGAGCCGGGTTGCCCGCTCTGCAGGCACAGTCCGGGGGTGGGAGTGGTGCCGTTCAGGCAGCCCAGCTGGGTGAGGTCGAGCGCGCTGCCGATCCGCGAGTACGGCTGGAAGACCGGTAGGCCGGCGGTGGCCTTGGCGTTGAAGCCGAGCTGGCGGACCGAGCGCACGGTGGTGTTGTCGGGCTCGAAGACCACCTCGATGAGCTGGCCGACCCCGGTGCTGGTGTTGCTGACCCGCAGCATCAGCGCGATCTTGGTGGTCGCGGCCGGTGCGGTGAAGGAGCCGCTGACGTTGGTCGCGCGGTTGCCGAGGTTGGCGTAGAAGACGATCTTGGTGCTGGTGACCTCTTCGAACCGGTCGGCCTTGATGCTCGGGTCCAGCCAGCCGGCCACCCGCAGCATCGAGGTCCAGCTGTCCAGGGTCAGCCGGGCGTCGCCGGAGTTCTGATTGGTCAGCACGCTCTTGTAACCGGCGCTGCTGGAGCCGACGAAGAACAGCACCGCCATGGTGCCCAGGATGGTGGTCAGGATCATGCTGACCATCAGCTCGGCGAGGGTGACGCCCCGGTCATCGGCCCCGAGCCGCGGTTGATCGGCCCCGAGCCGCGAGCGCACCGCCCGTCTGAGCCCGCTCAGCATGAGAGCACCGTGTCGTAGCGGACCGTGCGGGTCGAGCTGTCATTCCAGCTGACCTTGACGGTGACGTTGCGGGCGGCGCCGGGCGCGCAGGTCGCGGTCGCGGCCGGCGTCATGATCGGGGTGATGGTGAAGCTGGTGCCCTTGAGGGTGACGGTCGTGGCGGTGGCGTTCAGCTGGCTGGCGGTGCTGTTCTGACCGCGCAGCTTCTCGACCTCCTGCCGGGCGAGGTTCGAGGCGGCGACCCGGTGCTGGGTGACGCCGGTCAGCTTCACCAGGGTGACCATCGCCATCATGACCGCGAAGGACACCACGGTGAAGAGCGCGAGCGAGACGACCACCTCTGCCAGGGTGAACCCGTCATCGTCGGCGTCGGCCGGCGGCGGATCGCTCTGGCGGGTGCTGGCCTGCTTGTCCTCGCGCAGGATCCGGGACAAGACGCCGACATGCCCAGCGAAGGACCGGAGGGTCATCGGTGGGTTCATGCCTGCACCTTCTCGGTATCGGCCGGACTGGGGGGGTGGTGAGGAAATGCGAGCTGGGCGGGCGGTCGTGACCACCCGCCCAGCTGCCGACAGCGAAGGATCAGGTGACGGTGGTCTGACCGGTGCTGCTGCTGTAGGTGTAGATCTTGTCGCCCGGGCTGCCTGCCGTGGTGGCGATCGTGTAGGAGCCGGCGGCCGGCGTCAGGACCAGGGAGTTGCCCGTCGAGACGTTGATGGTGCCGGTGGCGGCGCCTGCGCCGGAGCCACAGGTGATGTTGCCGGTGTTGGTCACGGTGACCGCGGCGGCCGGGTAGGTGTTTCCACCGTCGGCGTAGCACTGCTCGACGACGGCGATGGCGTTGCGGGTGTCGGAGGCGGCCGACTTGTTCTTGGCGCCCTTCTGGTAGTTCAGGTACATCGGGATCGCGATGGCGATCAGGATGCCGATGATCACGACCACTACCAGCAGTTCGATCAGGGTGAAGCCCTTGTCACCCTTGGTGCGCTCCTCACGGAGCTGGTGCAGCTTGTTGAGCATAAGAGCCTCCTGGCTCGTTCGGAGTGGGCGTCGGCAGAGGGGCCTAGGCCTGCTGAGTTTCTTCGAAAGTTAAATCGGCATGATCTGGCGCGGGCTTAGCGTTCAGCTCAGCGAATCAGTCACACACGGTATCGGTTTGGTAACTTTCAGTTAGCAACCGTGTCGCGCGGTCGAGTCCGACCTGGGGACCCGCCCCGCGGCGGACCGGACGGTCGTTCGGTGCTGGGCTCAGCCGGCCTGGATGTGCTGGTAGATGGAGAACATCGGCAGGTAGAGGCAGATCACCATCGTGCCGATCACCGCGCCGAGCAGCACCACCAGCAGCGGTTCCATCGCCGAGGTCAGCGACTCGGTGGCCGTCTCGACCTCGTGGTCGTAGAAGTCGGCGACCTTGTCCAGCATCTCGGTGATCTGGCCGGTCTCCTCACCGACCTCCATCATCTGCACCACCATGTTGGGAAACAGCGGGTGCTTGGCCAGCGGCCCCGACATCTGCTGCCCGACCCGGACCGCGGCCCGGACATCGTCCATCGCCTCGGAGACCACCGCGTTGCCGGCAGTGCCGCCGACCACTTCGAGAGCCTGGATGATCGGCACGCCCACCGCGAGCAGAGTCCCCAGGTTGCGGGCCCAGCGGCTGATGGCCAGCTTGGTGAACAGCTTCCCGAACACCGGCAGCCGCAGCTTGAGCCGGTCGACCTTCAGCCGGAAGGCGTAGTTCTTCTGCATCGCCCGGCGGTAGGACTTCAGCGCGACCAGCAAGCCGACGACGGTCACCGGTATCACCCAGTAGGCGTTGTGCGACAGCACCACCATGATCTTGGTCGGCAGCGGCAGCTTGCCGCCGAGCTGGGCGAACATCTTCTCGAACACCGGAACGATGAAGACGATGACCCCGGTGCCCAGCAGCAGCGAGAACAGCAGCACGATGACCGGGTAGGTCATGGCGGCCTTGATCTTGGCGCGCAGATTCGAGTCGTCCTCGTACATCTTGGCGATCCGGGTCAGCGCCTCGTCCAGGAAGCCGCCGGTCTCACCGGCCTTGACCATGTTGATCATCAGCAGCGGAAAGTGGTCCGGATGCAGCGCCATCGCCTTGGACAGCGTGGCGCCGCCCTGGACGTCGCTGCGGATCTGGCTGAGGGCCAGCCGCAGCTTGGGCTTGGTGCACTGGTCTTCCAGGATGGCCAGCGAGCGCAGCAGCGTCAGGCCCGAAGAGGTCATCGAGGCGAACTGCCGGGACAGGATCGCCAGGTCCTTCAGGCTGGTCCGGCCACCCAGCCCGGGGATCTTGAGTTCCTTCTGCAGGCCCTGGCCGGTGAGCTCCACCGACAGCGGCAGCAGTTTCTGGTCAGCGAGGGAGTTCGCCGCGGCCTGTGCCGACCCCGCCTCGAGCTTGCCCTTCAGCAGCGAGCCGCTCCGGTCGAGCGCCTCGTACGCGAATGTCTTGGTCGCCATGGCTTTACAACCTCGCCAATCGCTTGAACTCGTTCGGATCGTGGGCGAGCTCCAGGGCGGTCCCCTTGCTCACCAGCTGCTCGCTGAAGCGCTGCGCCAGGTGCTGGTCGAAGCTGAGCATCCCGGCGTCGGCCGAGGACTGCAGGAAGGACGGGATCTGGTGGACCTTGCCCTCCCGGATCAGGTTCCGGATCGCGGCGGTGGCGACCATGATCTCGCAGATGATCGCGCGCCCCATGCCGTCCTTGCGCGGCGCCAGCGCCTGGGTCACGACACCCTGCAGGCAGTTGGCCAGCTGGGCCCGGATCTGGGTCTGCTGGTGCGGCGGGTAGATGTCGATCAGCCGGTCCACGGTCTGGGCCGCGGACTGGGTGTGCAGGGTGGCCAGCACCAGGTGGCCGGTCTCGGCGGCGGTGACGGCCACCGAGGTGGTCTCCAGGTCGCGCAGCTCGCCGACCAGGATGATGTCGGGGTCCTGGCGCAGCACGTGCTTGAGGGCCACCGCGAAGTCGGCGGTGTCCGAGCCGACCTCGCGCTGGTTGACCACGCTGCGCGCGTGCGAGTGCAGGTACTCGATCGGGTCCTCGATGGTGACGATGTGCGAGGACCGGGTCTGGTTGGCGACATCGAGCAGCGCGGCCAGGGTGGTGGACTTTCCTGAGCCGGTCGGGCCGGTGACCAGCACCAGGCCCCGGGTCAGGTGGGCGAAGCTTTCCACCGAGCGGGGCAGGCCGAGCTCGTCGAGGCTGCGGATCTTGTGCGGAATGGCTCGGAACGCCGCGCCCACCGCGCCGCGCTGGCGGTAGACGTTGACCCGGAACCGGCTCACGCCGGGTATCGCGTAGGCGGTGTCGAGCTCCTGGGTGCTGTCGAAGCGGTCCCACAGGCTCGAGCTGATGACCGAGCGGATCAGCGTCTCGGTGTCCACCGGGGCGAGCTTGTTGCGCCCGGCCAGCGGTTCCAGGGTTCCGTTGATGCGCATGCACGGCGCGATGCCAGCGGTGATGTGCAGGTCCGAGCCGCCCAGCTCCACGAGCATGGTGAGTAGTTCGTCGAGCTCGTTCTTCGCCTCGTGCATGGCGAAGGGCGCCTCGAGCGCGATCAGCGGATTCATGAAGATCCCTTGGTAGTGGTGAGGTCAGTGGCGGTCATACGGTCACCCGCAGCATTTCTTCCAGGGTGGTGAGGCCATCGAGGGCCTTGCGCAGGCCGTCATCGCGCAGGGTCACCATGCCTTCGGCGGTGGCGATCTTCTTGATCTCGCTGGCTGAGGCGTGCTCGACGGCCATCCGCTCGATCTGCTCGGAGACCGGCATCACCTCGTTGAGCGCCAGCCGGCCGCGATAGCCGGTCTGGGAGCAGGACCGGCAGCCGACGGCCTGCCACAGGTTGCCCGGCTCGCCGAACTCCTCATAGTTCCAGTGCACCGCCGCCAGCTCCTTGTGGGCCGGGGTGTAACTCTGCTTGCACCACTCGCACAGCCGGCGGCACAGCCGCTGGGCCAGCACGCAGTCCAGCGACGAGCCGACCAGGAAGGGCTCGATCCCCATCTCGACCAGCCGCGGCAGGGCGCTGGGGGCGTCGTTGGTGTGCAGGGTCGAGAGCACCAGGTGGCCGGTGAGGGCCGCCTCGACGGCCAGCTGCGCGGTGGCCCGGTCCCGGATCTCACCGATCAGCACCACGTCGGGGTCTGACCGCAGGATCGCCGGCAGCACGGCCGCGAAGGTCAGGCCGGCCTTCGGGTTCACCTGCACCTGGTTGATGCCGTCCATCCGGTACTCGACCGGGTCCTCGACGGTGATCACGTTGACTTCGGGACGGGCGATCTCGCCCAGCGTGGCGTACAGGGTGGTGGACTTGCCCGAGCCGGTCGGGCCGGTGACCAGCACCATGCCGTGCGGCTTGCGGAAGCTGTTGGAGAACCGCTGGTAGTTGTAGTCGGTGAACCCGAGCTTGCGCAGCTCCAGGTCGATGCCGCCGGTGTCCAGCACCCGCAGCACGACCTTCTCGCCCCACACCGTGGGCAGGGTGGCCGCGCGCAGGTCCACGCTGCGCCCGCCCAGGTCCCTGGTGATCCGGCCGTTCTGCGGCACCCGGCGCTCGGTGATGTCCAGGCCTGACAGGATCTTCAGGCGCGAGATCAGCGCGGCCTGGATGCCGCGCGGAACGGCGTCGACCTCGTGCAGCACGCCGTCGATGCGCAACCTGATCTTGAGGTCGAACTCGCTCGGCTCGAGATGGATGTCCGAGGCCCGGGAGCTGATGGCGCGCTCGAGCAACGAGTTGACGTAGCGGACGACCGGAGCGTCCTCGTTCACGGAGTTCAGGCCGTCGGAGTTCGCCGAGCCGTCCTCGGCCTCGGCCTGGGCGGCTGCCTCGTCCAGATCGGTGCTCTCGCGGGTGTAGCGGTCCAGCAGCCGGTTCAGGTCTTCCTTGGTGACCACCATCGGCCGGACCATCAGGCCGGTGGCGGCCCGGATGTCGTCGAGGGCCAGCACGTCACCGGGATCGCCGACCGCCACCGTGATCGTGGTGTCGTTGACCGCGATCGGGAACATGTTGTGCCGGCGGGCCAGGGTCAGCGGGACCCTGGCCATGGCCAGCGGGTCCACCGGAAAGGCGGACAGCTCCACGGCCTCGACGCCGTAGGCGTCGGCGGTGGCCAGGGCGAGTTGGAGGTCGGTGACGATCTGGTCGTCGACCAGCACCGCGCGCAGCGGCCGGCCGCTGACCTTGGCCGTCTCGATGGCACGATCGAGCACACCGTCATCCATGCCGCGCCCGCGAAGTGCGGTGACGATGGTTCGCAGTGCGGGGTCCATGGCTCCTCCTGGAACAGGTGGTGGGACCTACCTCACCCGAGGACCGGGGGATTTATCGACGGGTGCGGTAGGACCACCTGAAGTCCCTATCGGGGGGTTCCCGGCAGATCTGAGGCGCTCAGCGGAAATCGCGCGAGGTGGTGCGCAGGCCGAGCGGAAGCCGTTCGATCCGCTCCGCCACCACGTTGAGCACGCCGTCGACCCGCTCCAGCATGCCGCGGATCAGCAGGCCGCCGGACTCCACCGCGACCCGGTGATGGCGTTGCCAGACCACCGGATCACAGATCACGTTGATCATTCCGAACTCATCCTCCAGGTTGAGGAAGATGATGCCGCGAGCGGTCGCCGGCTGCTGCCGGTGGGTGACGATGCCGCCGATGACGACCCTGGTCCGGTCATCCAGCCCGCGCAGCCGGTTCGAGTCGATCACGCCGAGAGAGTCCAACCGCTCCCTGATCAGTGCGGTGGGGTAGCAGTCGCGGGTGATGCCGGTGGCCCACAGGTCTGCCATCAGCTGCTCCGGCTCGGTCATCGGCGGCAGCGCCGGGATGCGCTGCTCGCTGGGTGAGGTCAGCTCGAGTTGGCCGGGCCGGTGGTCAGCGGCCGCGCCGGCCACCCAGAGCGCCTCGCGGCGGCTGGCGCCCAGCGACTCGAAGGCCCCGGCGGTGGCCAGCGCCTCGAGCTGGGCGGTGTTCAGGCCCACCCTGCGGGCCAGTTCGGTGATGCTGGCGTAGTCGGAGTGCTCGCGCTCGGTCACGATCCGCTGGGCCAGCTCGTCGCCGATCGTCCGGACGCTGGACAGTCCCAGCCGCACCGCCGGCTGGCCGGGGCCGGGACCGGAGTAGCTGGACTCACCCGCCTCGGCGTCCTGCAGGCAGGCCGGCGCCAGTGAGGCGTTGATGTCCGGGCCGCGGACGGCCACCCCGTGCCGCTTGGCGTCCTGCACCAGCGACTGGGGTGAGTAGAAGCCCATCGGCTGGGCGTTGAGCAGCGCCGCGCAGAACGCCGCCGGGTAGTACAGCTTCAACCAGGACGAGGCGTAGACCAGAAAGGCGAAGCTGATCGAGTGGCTCTCGGCGAAGCCGTAGGCGGCGAAGGACTTGATCTTGGTGTAGATGTCGTCGGCGACCTCGTCGGTGATGCCGTTGGCCCGCATGCCGTCATAGAGCCGGTCGCGCAGCCGCGCCATCTTCTCCTCGCTGCGCTTGGAGCCCATCGCCCGGCGGACCTGATCGGCTTCGGTCGGGCTGCAGCCGGCCGCGTCGATCGCCACCCGCATCAGCTGTTCCTGGAACAGCGGGATCCCGTAGGTGCGCTCCAGCGCCGGCCGCAGGCTCGGGTGCGGATAGCTGACCGGCTCCTGGCCGTTGCGGCGGCGCAGGTAGGGATGCACCGCGCCGCCCTGGATCGGGCCCGGCCGGATCAGCGCGATCTCGACGACCAGGTCGTAGAAGGTGCGGGGCTTGAGCCGGGGCAGCGTCGCCATCTGGGCCCGGGACTCGATCTGGAACACCCCGACGGTGTCGGCGGCGCACAACATGTCATAGACCTTGGGGTCCTCGGGCGGGATCTCGTGCAGGCCGTACCGGTGGCCGTGGTAGTCCTCGACGAACTCGAAGCAGTACTTCAGCGCCGACAGCATGCCCAGCCCGAGCAGGTCGAACTTCACCAGGCCGGTGGCGGCGCAGTCGTCCTTGTCCCACTGCAGCACGGTCCGGCCGGGCATCCGGCCCCACTCGACCGGGCAGACCTCGATCACCGGACGGTCGCAGATCACCATGCCGCCGGAGTGGATGCCGAGGTGCCGCGGGGCGTTCTGCAGCTGCGCGGCCAGGGCCAGCACCTGCTCGGGCACCGCGTCGGGCTGCTCGCCGGGCGCCGCGCCGGGCTGCTCGCCGGGCGTCGCGCGGGGCTGCTCGCCGGGCGCCGCGCCGGGCTGCTCGCCGGGCGCCGCGCGGGGCTGCTCGCCGGGCGCCGCGCGGGCGTAGCCGTGGCCGACCTGCTTGCTCCAGGCGTCCTGCTGGCCCTGGGCGTAGCCCAGCGCCCGCGCGATGTCGCGGACCGCTGAGCGCGGCCGGTAGGTGATGACGTTGGCGACCTGGGCGGCGTGCTGGCGGCCGTGCCGTTCATAGACGTGCTGGATGACCTCTTCGCGCCGGTCGGACTCGATGTCGATGTCGATGTCGGGCGGGCCGTCGCGCTCGGGCGCCAGGAACCGCTCGAACAGCAGGTTGTGCCCGACCGAGTCCACGGCGGTGATGCCGAGCGCGAAGCAGACCGCGGAGTTGGCGGCCGAGCCCCGTCCCTGGCAGAGGATCTGGCGCTCGGCGCAGAACTGGGTCAGCTCCCAGACCACCAGGAAGTACCCGGGGAAGCCGAGCTCGTCGATGACCGTCAGCTCGTGCTCGAGCTGGCGGTAGGCCCGGTCAGTGGCCGGGCCGGGCGGGCCGTACCGGATGCGGGCCCCGGCGTAGGTCAGCTGCCGCAGGTAGCTCATCTCATCGGCCACGCCGTCGGGCACCGGGAACGGGGGCAGCTTCGGCGCCACCAGCCGCAGCGGAAAGGCCAGCTCGGCGCCGAGCCGGGCCGCTGCCGCCACGGCTTGCGGGTAGTGCCGCAGCCGGGCCGCGACCTCGGCTCCGGACCTCAGGTGCTGGCCGGCCCAGCCCGGCAGCCAGCCGTCCAGGGCGTCCAGGCTGGTCCGGGCCCGGACCGCGGCCATCGCGGTGGCCAGCGGCCGGTTGCGCGGAGCGGCGTAGTGCGCGGCGGTGCTGGCGACCAGCTGCAGCCGCTGCTCACCGGCCAGTTCGGCCAGCGCCGCGTAGCGCTCGTCGGCCAGCGGCTCCAGGGCATGGGTGAGCTCGACGGCGACGTTGTCCCGGCCGAACCGGCCGATCAGCTCGTCCAGCGCGTGCCTGGCCGGGTCGAGGGCGAAGCCGCCGCCCCCGTCGCTGCTTTCCAGGGCCTGCCGGACGCTGCCCTTGCGGCAGCCGGTGAGGATCAGCCAGTTGTCATTGGACAGTTCGGCTAGCTCATCCAAGTCGTAGACCGGGCGGCCCTTGGCGCCGCCGCGCAGGTTGGCCTGGCTGATCCCCCGGCACAGGCTGGCGTAGCCGGCCGGGTTGCGGGCCAGCACCAGCAGGTGGGTGCCGGGCGGGTCGGGCACGCCGGACCGGGCGGCGATCGATCGCTCGGCGCGGGTGCTGGGCAGCTCGATCCCGGTGTTGAGCTCGGCGCCGAACACCGTCGGCAATCCCAGGGCATCGGCCGCTTCAGCGAATCGGGCGACGCCGTACATCCCGTCGTGGTCGGTCAGCGCCAGAGCCTGCAGGCCGAGGGCGACCGCTTCTTCGACCAGCTGCTCGGGGTCGCACGCGCCGTCGAGAAAGGAGAAGGAGGAGTGGGCGTGCAGCTCGGCGTAGGGCACCGGGCTGGAGGGGGCCAGCGGGATCTGCGGCGCCTCGTAGGCCAGCCGCTTGCGGCTCCACAGCGGCGCGTCGCCACCATCAGGGCCGTGGTCGCTGGTGTGGCCCCGGCGCTTGAAGGCCAGTGGTTCGCTGTCCTGGCTGGCCTCCGGTTCGGCGTCCTGGCCCGCGGTGGGCTTCGAACGTCCGGACAGCCGCCGTTCCAGCTCACGCCACGGCACTACCGGATTGTCGAACCCCATAGACGAAGTGTACTGAACATATGTTCGAATTTGAGCCGACGCAGCGACTTTCCCGGGGGGAGATTGGCAGGCGGCGCGGGCCTGCATAGCATCGGCCCGGTGGTCACCGAATCGGCGCTGCTCGGCGTGTTCCTGGTGGCGCTGGCCCTGGTGCTGACGCCCGGGCCGAACATGATGTACCTGGTCTCGCGCAGCATCACCCAGGGCCGGCGGGCCGGGGTGATCTCGCTCGGCGGGGTGGCGGTCGGCTTTCTGGTGTACCTGACCGCCACCAACCTGGGGCTGTCCGCGATTTTCGTGGCCGTGCCCGAGCTCTACCTCGCGCTGCGGATCGCCGGCGCCTGCTACCTGGGGTGGTTGGCCTTCAACGTGCTGCGGCCGGGCGGCACCGCCGTCTTCGCGCCGACCGCGATGGCGCCGGACTCGGACCGGCGGCTGTTCACCATGGGCATGATGACCAACCTGCTCAACCCCAAGATCGCGGTGCTGTACCTGTCGCTGATCCCGCAGTTCGTGCACCCGGAGGCCGGGCACGTGCTGCTGCAGGGCTTCGTGCTCGGCGGCGTGCAGATCGCGGTGGCACTGACCGGCAACCTGCTCATCCTGCTGGCCGCCGGCACCCTCGCCTCGTTCTTCGCCCACCGACCCGGCTGGCTGCGCGCGCAGCGCTACCTGATGGGCACCGTGCTCGGCGTGCTGGCGGTCAAGATCGCCACCGACCAGGCCCGCCCGGTGAGCGGCTGAGGTGAGCGTCGGGAGGCGACCGCCTGGGCCGACGCGTAGCGGTTCCGGTCGTCAGGGCGTTCGAAACCGCTACGCGTCGATCAACAGGAGGGCATAACCGATGCCAGCACAACCGATGCCGGCTCAGCCGATGCCGGCACAACCGATGCCGGCTCAGCAGGGGTAGTACGACCCGCCGTCGTTGAGGTACTCGTCCCACACCCAGCCCTTCCAGTCCGTGCCGTCGATACGCACGTGCGTCCAGGTGTTGCCGTAGGAGTTGCGCCGGTAGCAGTGGTACCAGAGCTTGATGCCGGTGCTGACCCTGGAAGTCACCCGGCAGTCGCCGTACATGCCGCTGTGCAACGGAACGGTGTAGGGGCTCTCGGCGGAGTGGGTGCCCGTTCCCCAGCCCGGGTCCTTGTTGGACCAGCTCTGGCCGCAGGTCACCGCCTCGGCGACGCCGGGGGTCACGAACACCAGGCTCCCGGCCACCAGCGGAACCGTCACCGCGCTGGCCAGGAACCGCCGGGAGAACAGCTTTCGAATGCTCATGTCAAACCTTTCAGTCAACGTTGCCGATCGGGAATGGCGCTGTGGTGTCAGCAGGGATAGACCGAGCCGCCGTCGTTCAGGTAGTTGTCCCATGCCCAACCGCGGACCTCTGGGTTGCTGGCGAGTTTCAGGTGGGTCCAGGTGTTGCCGTAGGAGTTTCGCCGGTAGCAGTCATAGCGCAGCCTGATGCCGGTGCTGACATTCCAGGTCACCCGGCAGTCGCCGTACATCCCGGTGTGCAGCGGAAAGGTGTACTGCCCTTCACTGGGGATGGTGATTCCCGCTCCCCCGCCCGGGTCCTTGTTGGACCAACTCTGGCCGCAGGTCACCGCCTCGGCGACGCCCGGGGTCACGAACACCAGGCCCCCGGCTACCACTGGGATCGTGACGGTGCTGGCCAGGAACCGCCGAGAAAAGAGTTTCCGCACGTAGAGTCCCCTTTCTTCTAAAGGTGACTGCGGAACGGCGCTTACGGCAGTTCGGCGCGGTCATCGTGCGGCGCACGTTATAGCTGTCCAGCGCCATCCGGAGGGAAAAGCCTTCACCTGACACGAAATAGCTGTCACCAATTCCGTATTCAGGACTTACTTCGTGTTCAGAAGGGTGTTCAGCTCAGCTGGCGGGCCAGGAAGTCCAGCACCTGCGGGTAGGCGTCGAGCTGGTTGGCGCGCTTGGCCAGGCCGTGACCCTCGTCCGAATAGACCAGCAGCTGGCATTCGACGCCGTTGGCGCGCACCGCGGCCACCACCTGCTCGGCCTCGGACAGCGGCACCCGCGGGTCGTTGGCGCCGTGGATCACCAGCAGCGGCGCCCGCACCCGGTCGATGATCGGCAGCGGCGAGGCGGCCTCGAGCACCGCCAGGTCCTCGGCCAACCGGCCGTATTCCCTTTCCCGGTAAGCCCGCCGGTAGGCTGAGGTGTTCTGCAAGAAGGTGACCAGCGACGAGATGCCGACGATGTCGACGCCGGCGGCCCACAGCCCGGGATGGAACGCCAGGCCGGCCAGCACCATGTATCCGCCGTAGGAACCGCCGTACAGCGCCACCCGGCCGGGGTCGACTCCCACCGTCGGCAGCCAGTCGCGCACCGCCACCAGGTCAGCCACCGAGTCCAGGCGCTTGTCCACGTCATCGAGTGACAGCCACCGCCGGCCGTAACCGGTGGAGCCCCGGACATTGGGCAGCACCACGGTGTGCCCGGCCAGCGTCAGGGCGGCCGCGACCGGGTTCCAGCTGCGCACCGACGCGGCCTCCGGGCCGCCGTGGATGATCAGCACCGCCGAGCCGTCCGGTTCGGGCGGGGTCAGCACCAGCACCGGGATCTGCTCGCCGTCCGGCGTCGGCACCCGCGCCGAGCGGGGCTGCGCCAGGCCCTCGGTGGCGGCTGCCGGATTGCTGGTGCTCCGCCGCTCGGCGGTGTCACCGGCCCGCCAGGTGTAGACCTCCGGCGGCTGCACCGGCGAGCCGAACGTCATGCCGAGCGCGCTGGAGTCCGGCGCCCAGACCGGGTCCGCCCAGAAGGTCAGCACCCCGGGATGCGGAAAGCGGACCGGCCGACCGGCGCCGAGCCCGGTGACGTCCCAGTCGGTGATCGCGAGCTCGTCGGCGCCGTCGCGGGTGCTCACCACCGCGACCTGCCGGCCGTCGGGCGCGGCCCAGCCGAACACGTCGCACTCGGGCGCCTGCGCCACGGTCGACCAGCGCCGGCCGGCCAGCTCGAAGTGGCGCAGCGAGACGAACTCCGCGCCGGCGTCGGAGGAGGCCAGCAACCCGGTCGAGTCCGGCAGCCACCGCAGGTTGGACCAGTTGCCGGGCACTCCCGCGTCGGTGATCGGCTCAGCCTGCCCGGTGCCGGTCTCGACCAGCAACAGCTCGGAGGAGGCAGCCACCGTGGTCAGCCGGGACAGCGCCAGCCAGCGGCCGTCCGGTGACAGCCGGGCGTCGGTGAACCAGCCGCCGCTGTTCCACAGCACCTGCTCGTGACCGGTCTCCAGCGTGTGCACGACGACGTCGAAGTCCACGCTGTTGCGGCGGTTGGTGGCATAGACCAACCGGCCGGGCTGGACGTCGAGCAGGTTGTGGATGAAGTCCGGGTCATGGACCAGCGGCTGCAGGCCGGCCGGCCGATCGGCCTGACCCGGTTGATCCGCCTGACCCGGTTGATCCGCCTGACCCGGTTGATCCAGGCGCAGCAGCGACAGCTGGGTGCGTTCGGTGCCGCCGGTGTCGGCCGACACCACCACCGCCCGCTCACCCGGCAGGTAGCGCCCACTGCATGGCTCGCCCAGGTCGGTGAGCTGGGTCCAGCCGCCGTCGCCGGACAGCTCGTAGAGCTGGGTCGAGCCGCTGTCGTCATTGCCCACCAGCAGCCGCTGCTCGGAGTCGATGTCGAGCAGGGTGCTGCGACGCAGCTCGAGAAGTTCGCTGAGCCGGTTCGGGGTTTGCCTCATGCCAGCATCGTCGCATCCGACTGCTAGACATCAGCCATGACCTTCTCGGCTCCGGTGGCGGGCCACAGCGAGGACCCGCCGCGCCCCAGCGAGGACCTGCCGCGCCCCAGCGAGGACCGGGCACAGCTGCGCGAGCAGGCCGAGGCGACCCTGCGGGCGCTGGCCGGCCCGGCCGCCGAGCTGCGAGAGGATCAGTGGACGGCGATCGAGGCCCTGATGGTGGACCGGCGTCGAGCCCTGGTCGTCCAGCGCACCGGGTGGGGAAAGTCGGCCGTCTACTTCGTCGCGACCGCCCTGCTGCGCGCTCGCGGCGCCGGCCCGACCGTGATCATCTCGCCGCTGCTGGCCCTGATGCGCAACCAGATCGCCGCCGCCGAACAGGCCGGCATCCGGGCCGCGACGATCAACTCGACCAACCTGGAGGACTGGGCGGCCAGCTACGCGGCGGTGCACCGGGGCGAGCTCGACGTGCTGCTGCTGTCCCCGGAGCGGCTGAACAACCCCGAGTTCCGCGACCAGGTGCTGCCCCGGCTGGCGGCCACCTGCGGCCTGCTGGTGGTGGACGAGGCGCACTGCATCAGCGACTGGGGCCACGACTTCCGGCCGGACTTCCGCCGGTTGCGCACCCTGCTGCCGCAGCTGCCGGACGGCATACCGGTGCTGGCCACCACGGCGACGGCCAACAGCCGGGTGGTGGCGGACGTGACAGAGGTGCTCGGGCTGGGCAGCCCGGCCGGTGAGGCGCCGGGTCAGCGAAGCGATGAGGTGCTGGTGCTGCGCGGCAGCCTGGACCGCGAGTCCTTGCAGCTCGGCGTGCTGTCGCTGGCCTCGAGCGCGCACCGGCTGGCCTGGCTCGCCGACCAGCTCGGCACGCTCGCCGGCTCCGGCATCATCTACACCCTCACGGTGGCCGCGACGCACGAGGTCGCCGGCTACCTGCGCGAGCGCGGTCATCCGGTGGCGGCCTACTCGGGCCAGACCGAGCAGACCGAACGGCTGGCTGCCGAGGACGACCTGATCAACAACCGGGTGAAGGCGCTGGTGGCCACCTCCGCGCTGGGCATGGGCTTCGACAAGCCGGACCTCGGCTTCGTGATCCACTTCGGCGCGCCGGCCTCGGTGATCGCCTACTACCAGCAGGTCGGACGGGCCGGCCGGCGGCTGGACCGCGCGCCGGTGATCCTGCTGCCCGGCCCCGAGGACCAGGCGGTCTGGGACTACTTCGCCTCGGTCGGCTTTCCGGGCCCGGGCCAGGTCCGCCAGGCGCTGGAGGTGCTCGGCAGCAGCCCGGCCCCGATGAGCACCGCCGCGCTGGAGCCCCGGATCGAGCTGTCCCGGGCCCGGCTGGAGACGATGCTGAAGGTGCTGGACGTCGACGGCGCGGTGCGGCGGGTCAAGGGCGGCTGGGTCGCGACCGGGCAGCCGTGGCAGTACGACGCCGAGCGCTACACCAGGCTCAACGAGGTGCGCCGTGCAGAGCAGCAGGCGATGCGCGAGTACCTGCGCCTGACCTCGTGCCGGATGCGTTACCTGCGGACCCAGCTCGACGACCCCGCCGCCGAGGACTGCGGACGGTGTGACAACTGCGGCGGGCTGTCGCTGAGCGCCGCCGCCCCGGCCGCCGCGGTCGCCGAGGCCGAGGCCAGCCTGAAACGCCCCGGCGTGGTGCTGGAGCCGCGCCGGCAGTGGCCGTCGGCGATGGAATCGCTGGGGGTGCCGGTCCGGGGCAAGATCGCCGCCGCCGAGTCGGCCGAGCCCGGACGGGCCATCGCCCGGTTCACCGACCTCGGCTACGGCAGCCGGGTCCGGGCAGCGCTGTCCGAGGCCGGCCCGGACGGCCCGGTTCCCCCGGAGCTGATCACGGCCAGCGTCAGCGTGCTGGCTGACTGGGGCTGGCAGTCCCGTCCGGTGGCAGTGCTGCACGTCGGCTCGCTGCGCCGGCCGCTGCTGGTCGCCGACCTCGCCGCCCAGTTGAGCCGGATCGGCCGGCTGACTGACCTCGGCCCGGTCGAGCACCTCGGGCGGTCAGAGACCGGGCGGTCCAACAGCGCCCAGCGGCTCAAGGGCTGCTGGGACAGCTACCGGTTGCCGGCCCGCCTGGGCGAGCAACTGGCCGGTGAGCACCGGGGGGCGCCGGTGCTGCTGGTCGATGACTTCTGTGACACCGGCTGGACCCTGACCGTGGTGGCCAGGCTGCTACGGGCAGCCGGCGCGGGGGAGGTATACCCGTTCACATTGGGCCTGACCGGCTGAAGCCGGCCCCGGAGTATCCAATCGGTATAAAAGAAGCGGACACCACGGGTGCTCAGGCCCTATCCTTGCCCTACGAGGGATAAGGAGCGCGCCATGTCGACGACTCTTCTGATCATCGCAGCGGTGATCATTCTGGCGGTGTTCGGGGCGCTCTACTGGTGGAGCCGCAAGTCAGAGCGTGACATCAGCTACGACAAGCCCGGGCTGTCCGATGAGCAGGCCAGCGCGCTCCGGTTCGGCATCGCCGTCAGCAGCCAGGGCCTGGGCGGCGGGCCGCTGTAGCGCTTCCCGGCAGCCGGCCCTGCCGACTTCAGTCCGACTGAGGCCGGCCTCAGTCCTGGACCTAGTCCGGCCTCAGTCCTGGACCGAGGTGGTGACCGGAGCGGGGACGAGGCAGCCGGCTGGCAGCTCGAACCACCGCAGGCCCTCGAAGTCCGTCGAGACGAACCGGGCTGCGGGTGGGGCAGTCGGCCCGCCGAGCGCCTCAGCGGCAGTGGCCTCAGCCGCTTCGGCGGCGGCGGCGGCGAACAACGTGTCGGCCTCGGCCAGGTAGCGGCGCAGCTCGCTCTCCGGAGCACGCTCCTGCTGACGCGGATAGCTCATCTCGCCCTGCTCGTCATAGCTGACCTGGCTGAGCCGCATCGGCGGTTCGGCCGGGCCACGGCGATGGCGCCACAGTCCCGTCACCGGGTCGAACTGGTAGTCACCGAGCAGCCGCCAGCCGTTCCGGGCCACCTGCTGGACCGCTTCGACGATGTAGTCGAAGACCGGCTCGGAGATGAAGTAATTGAAGTTGACCCGGACCCAGCCGGGCTTGATCCCCTCGCAGCCACCGGTGATCTCGCGCTCGAAGGCGTGCGAGCGCTCGATGTCGATGCCCAGCAGCCGGTGGCCGTAAGGTCCGGCGCACGAGCAGCCGCCGCGGGCCTGGATGCCGAACAGGTCGTTGAGCAGCGCCACCACGAAGTTGTGGTGCAGGTAGGGCCGGGTGCCCGACTCGCCGCTGCGCACCACGAACGACACGATGGACAGCCGCTCGGAATCGAGGTTGCCCAGGATCTCGATGGCCGGTTCCCGCATCCAGGCCTGCACCGCGCGCCGCAGGTAGTGCTCCTCGTGCGCCCGGATCACCGGCAGGCCGACGGCCTGCTGCAGCTGGAACACCAGCCCGGCCCGGATCGACTCGACGATGGCCGGCGTGCCACCCTCCTCGCGATGCGTCGGATCGCTGAGGTAACGGTGCTCGTCCGGGTTGACGTAGGCCACCGTGCCGCCGCCGGGCACCACCGGCACCCGGTTGGTGAACAACTCCCGGCGGGCGATCAGCACGCCGGGGGTGCTGGGGCCGCCGATGAACTTGTGCGGGCTGAGGAAGACGGCGTCGAAGTAGGCCAGCGGATCGCTGTCGGAACCGGCGTTCATCGAGATGCCGACGTAGGGCGCCGCGGCGGCGAAGTCCCAGAACGACAGCGCGCCGTGCGCGTGCAGCAACGCCGCGATCCGGGCGGTGTCGGTGACGATGCCGGTGACGTTGCTGGCCGCGGAGAAGGAGCCGATCTTCACCGTCCGGTCGGCGTAGTGCAGCAGCTGGCGTTCCAGCGCGTCGGCGTCGAGGTGGCCGTCGGCGTCCTGCTCGATCATCACCACATCGGCGATCGACTCCCGCCACGGCAGCTCGTTGGAGTGATGCTCGAACGGGCCGATGAACACCACCGGGCGCTCGGCCGCCGGGATCGCGTGGCTGAGCTGGTAGCGGTCCTCCAGGCCGGCCGGGATCCGCAGCCCCAGAATGCCGATCAGCTTGTCGATCGCGGCGGTGCAGCCCGAACCGGCGAAGATCACCACCGTGTCGTCGTCGCCGCCCACCGCGTCCCGGATGATGCGGCGGGCGTCCTCGCGCAGCCGGGTGGTCTGCAGGCCGGTGCCGCTGGACTCGGTGTGGGTGTTGGCGTAGCGGGGCAGCACCTCGTCGCGGATGAAGTCCTCGAGAAAGCCCAGGGCCCGTCCGGAGGCGGTGTAGTCGGCGTAGGTCACCCGCCGGGGCCCGTACGGGCCGGGCATCACCTGGTCATCGCCGATCACCGAGTCCCGGACCCGGCGCAGCAGCGCGGTTTCCGGCGGGGCGTTGCCGTTGCTCGGGGCCGGAGTGTCGGCGGTGACGATGCTCATGCCCGTCAGGGTAAGCCCGGCGTGCCGCCGGGCATGCGTTTATCCATGCCAACCGGCGGTGTCCCAAGGGCTGGTACTCAACCTCGGCCTGATCAAATAGGGGGATGGACGACAAAGTGACAGTGGCGCAACTGCTGGTGGACGGCTACGACCGGATCAGACAGGAGGTTCAGGACACGCTGACCGCCCTGTCACCGGAGCAGCTGGCCTATGCGCCGGCGCCGGGATCGAACTCGATCGGCTGGCTGATCTGGCACCTGACCCGGATCCAGGACGACCACATCGCCGACGTCGCCGGCCTCGAGCAGGTCTGGACCGCCGGTGGCTGGCACGAGCGGTTCGAACTGCCCTTCGACAGCTCCGACACCGGCTACCGCCACCAGCCCGAGCAGGTGGCCGCCGTCCGGGTGCCGTCGGTCCAGCTGCTGCTGGACTACCACCAGGCCGTCTTCTCCCAATCCCGGCAGTACCTGGCAGGGCTGTCCGAGCGAGACCTGGCCCGGATCGTGGACGACTCCTGGGACCCGCCGGTGACTCTGGGCGTGCGGCTGGTCAGCGTGCTGTCCGATGACCTGCAACACGCCGGACAGGCCGGTTACCTGGTAGGGCTGTTGAGCCGGGTGTCCTGAGGCGCGGCCGGCAGCCAGACCGTGAGGGTGGTGCCGACGCCCAGCTCGGACTCGATGTCGACGGCGCCGCCGTGCCGGTGCACGATCTCCTGGACGATGGCCAGCCCCAGGCCGGTGCCCGGCAGCGCGGCCTCGGCGGCATTGGAGGCCCGGAAGAACCGGGTGAACAGGTTCGGGTACTCATCCGGCGGGATGCCCATGCCGGTGTCGCGGACCTGGATCAGCACGCCGTCATCGTCATCGGCCGGTTCCAGGGTGACCAGCACGCTGCCGCCGGCCGGGGTGAACTTCAACGCGTTGGAGATCAGGTTGGTGAAGACCTGCTCCAGCTGCTGCGGGTCGGCCTGCACGCTCAGGCTGTCCTGGGAGACGCCGAGCTCGAGCTTGACGTCGCTGGCCGAGGCCAGCGGCGCCATCGCGGTCAGCACCGACTGCAGCAACGGCCGCAGCTGCACGGTGGCCAGCTCCAGCCGCAGCCGGCCGGCGTCGATCCGGGACTGGGTGAGCAGGTCCTCGATCAGGTTGCGCAACCGGGTCGCGTTGCGGTCGATGATGCCCAACATCGCCGCGGCGTTGTCCGGCAGCTGCCCGGCGTCGCCGTCCTGCAGCATCTCCAGGTAACCGCTGATCGAGGTCAACGGCGTGCGCAGCTCGTGCGAGACGGTGGCGATGAAGTCGGCCTTGGCCTGGTCGAGTTCACGCAGCAACTGAACCGCCTGGTTCTGCCGCTCGATCACGTGCGACTGCACCAGGCTGTGCGCCAGGTCGGCGGCCAGGTGCTGGGTGATGCCGGTCTCGGTGAGCGTCCAGTGCCTGGAGTGCCCCGCCATCGACACCCACAGCAGGCCGAAGGCGCTGGCGCTGTCGCCGATCGGCACCACCAGCGAGGCGCTGGCGCCGATCGCCTGGGCCAGGGCGAACGAGCCCCGCCCGGCGATGGTCGGCTCGTAGGTCCGGTGATCGTCGATCGTGATGATGTGGGCGGTCTCCCAGAGCCGGTTGGCCAGCGCCCGCGTCATCTCCAGCTGCTCGGGCCCGCCGTCGGGCAACGGCTTCAACGGCTCGCGCTGCCACTGCGCGGTCAGCTGGGGCACCCGCTCGTCGGCGAAGATCTGCAGCCAGACCCGGTCGGCCTCCATCGCGTCGCCCAGGCCACGGACCAGCAGATCGGCCATCTGGGCGCCGTTGGTGGTACGCCGGATGGTGGAGGCGATCAGCCTGGTGCGCTGGCGGAACACCTCGGCGTCCCGGTCGACGATGGCTTCGGCCCGGGCCCGGCGGCCGACCGCGTTGACCGCCCGGGCCAGCGCCCGCACCTCTGACGGGCCGTCCTGCTCGTTGGCGCGGGCGCCGAGGTCACCGCGGTCCAGCCGCCCGACCACCGTGCGCAGCGCTCGCAATGGACGGCTCAGGCCGGCAGCGATCCGGAAGGCCAGGATCGCGGCGATCAGCACCGCCAGCGCGGTCGTGACGATCAGCACCGGGATGGCCAGGTTGCCCAGCCGCTGGGATTGCTCCCGCAGCCGGCGGCGGTTGTCGTCGAGGCTGGTGCCGACCACCGCGTCGGCCTGGCGGAAGCGGTCGAAAAGCCGCTTGGCGCTCTGCTGCTGGGCTGCCGCGACCGCCTTCGCGGGGCGAGCCGAGTCGGCGATCGGGTCGGCGTAGGACTCCAGCCACTGCTTGGCCAGCGCCCGCTCGGTGGCGAGCGCGGCGTCCAGGCCGTGCTCGCCGATCTCGTGCAGGTGGGCGCCGGTGGCGTCCAGAGCGGGCAGGATCTTGCTGCGAGCGCTTTGGTAGGGCTCCAGGAAGGCTTTCTCGCCGAAGAGCAGGTAACCACGGACAGCGGTTTCCGCGTCGAGCATCAGGGTCAGCGCCGCGTCGTGCTCCTCACCGGCCGGGCCGTATCCCCTGGCAAGGTCTGTGGCGTGGTCGGTGGCGGCCTGGACGGCGAGCACGCCGGCCGTCCCGACTGCGACCAGCAGTAACAGCAACAACAGCACGAGCCTGCGCAGTCGGGTGCCGACCGCGTCACGCGAGTCGGCGGAGACGACGCTATTGGTCACGCGGGCGTCCACCCGAGCACCGCATTCACGCGCGAGACCAGATCCCTGGGGCTGAACGGTTTGACAATGTAATCGGCGGCGCCGACGGCGAAGCCTGAGTTGATGTCGAATTCCTGGCTCTTGGCGGTCAGCAGGATGACCGGGATGGTGCGGGTGCCGGGGTCCTTCTGCAGCCGGGTGAGGATCTCGATGCCGGAGATGCCAGGCATCATCACGTCCAGCAGGGCGACATCGGGCCGGTGTTGGTGCGTCGCTGCCAGCGCCTCAGGGCCGTTGCTGTAGGCGATGACCTGGTAGCCGGCGGCGCTCAACTTCGCCTTCACCAGCTCGCGGATGTCGCGGTCGTCCTCGGCGATGAGCGCGACCGGCAGCCTTTTCTCGGGCATCGGCTCGTTCGTCATGGCGGTGAGCCTTTCTCCCCGTGGTGCGCAACCTTGTGGTTCTGGCCCCCGTCAGACCCCTTGAATCATCCCTCGGATAGCTCGGGACGCAAGCCGCAACGCAGTTGGACATGCATAGCAAATCTAGCCGCTCCTCCGGATGGGTCAATTCCAGTCGCTTGGGTGGCCCTGCGCAGCCGGTACCGGACGGTGGTGGGATGCAGGTGCATCTGGGTCGCGACCCGGCCCACGTCCGAGCCCGCTTCCAGGTAGTTCAGCAGCGTCCACGCGCCGTCAGGGTCGGACTCGATCAAGGAGCTGATCCGCGGATCGAGCAAATGCTGTTGTTCGGATAGGCAATTCTCGATCGCGGTGATCAGCAGTCGGGGTCGTGCGGTGTCGAAACCGGCCACCGGGTCTGTTCTTGGACCGGCTCGGGCGACGGTGAGCGCGAGCTCGGCGCCCCGGCGCGACTGAGCCGCGGTCAGTACCGAATCCACGATCGGGCCGATCGCCGCCCGAGCTGCCGGGTCCAGATGACGGCGCACCGCGCCCATCGCCTGGCGCAGCATCGCCGTGGCGGCGCTCACGCTGTCCAGCGCCGGCAACAGCAGGTACACCCGGCCCTGGAGCTGCTCGACCAGGGCGGCGCGCCGGTAGGCGGCGGCGTGCACGGTGAGGATCGCGGCCAGCTCGTCCAGCTGCGATCCGGCGGTGGCGGCATCGCGGGGCTCCGGGCCGAGCTCGACCACCGCCACCGCGCACGGCTGCCGGGCCGCCCGCCCGAGCCGGGCCGGCACGCTGGGCACTGCGGCGCTGGCAGGACTGGGCGGGTCGGCGCTGTCCGGGCCGGCGCTGTCCCGGCCGACGCTGTCCGGGCCGGCGCTGTCCGGGCCGACGCCCAGCAGGCCGGCCAGCTCGGAACCGGCCGGCTGCCTGCCCCGCGAGACCAGCTGGGCGGCGGTGATCCGGGCCGCGCCCAGCAGCGCCTGCTCGGCGTGCGGTTCGAAGTCGCCGCTGCCCTGCTGCAGCCAGATGGTGGCCAGCTGCCGGTCACCGGCGAACACCCCGACTGCCAGCCGCCGGCGTACCCCGGACTCGGGGTGCTCGGCGATCTCGACCACCTCCTCCGAGGAGGCCAGCCGGTCATAGACGCCCCATTCGCGCAGCAGCGCCAGGTACTGCGACGGCCCGCTGCGTCCCAGGATCGACAGCCGCCGCAGCTCGTCGACCTCGTCACTGGATCGCGAGTAGGCCAGCACCCGCGCCGAGGTGTCCTCGATAGTGACCAGGCCACCGGTCAGGGTGGCGATCGTCTGCGCCAGCTCGGCCAGCTCGTCATCGGCCCGGATGGCCGCCGGCGTCAGCCGGTTCAGCAGCTGCCGGTGCAGCTCGCTCCAGCTGTGCTCGGGGCCCAGCCAGTCCAGCCGCACCTGCTCAGCGGCCGCCCGTCGTTCCAGCTCGTCCTGCTCGTCCGGGGCGGCCGGCCGGCGCAGCAGCACCGCCGCGGCCCCGGCCGCCCGGGCGCTGGCCAGCAGCTCGGCGGCGCCGGCCGGGTCGACGCCGACGCCCAGCACCAGGTCCCCGGCCGCCAGCGGCGCGCCCGGGTCCTGCGGGTCGGCGACCGCGACCGCGGTGGCCGCCGGGAAGCGCCGCAGGAGGGCGATCGCGGCGTCCCTGCTTGCATAGGCGGAATTCACAATTGCGATGTTATCCATTTCGAGCAGCCACGGTGGCCTCGAACGGCCTACCGTGGACGTCATGGACGCCGTCACCCAGATTCCCGTACCGCGCAACGAACCGGTGCTCGAGTACCGGCCCGGCTCCGCCGAGCGCGCCGCCCTGACCAGCAAGCTCGCCGAGCTGGCAGCCGAACCCGTCGAGATCAGCTGCGTGATCGGCGGTGAGCACCGAATGGGCAGCGGCCGGCTCGGGCAGGTCGTCCAGCCGCACAAGCACTCCCACGTGCTGGGCACCTACACCCACGCCGACCAGCAGGACGCGCTGGACGCCATCGCCGCGGCCAAGGCGGCCGCTCCGGCCTGGCAGGCACTGTCCTACGACGACCGGGCCGCGGTCTTCCTGCGCGCCGCGGACCTGCTGTCGGGCCCGTGGCGGGCCACCCTGAACGCCGCCACCATGCTCGGGCAGTCCAAGACCGTGGTGCAGGCCGAGATCGACGCCGCCTGCGAGATGATCGACTTCTGGCGGTTCAACGTGGCCTTCGGCTCGCAGCTGCAGCAGGAGCAGCCGATCTCCTCACCCGGCGTCTGGAACCGGCTGGACCACCGGCCGCTGGAAGGGTTCGTCTACGCGATCACGCCGTTCAACTTCACCGCGATCGCGGGCAACCTGCCGACCGCGCCGGCCCTGATGGGCAACGTGGTGCTCTGGAAGCCGTCGGAGACCCAGCTGCTCTCGGCGCACTTCACCATGCTGCTGCTCGAGGCGGCCGGCCTGCCCCCGGGGGTGATTAACCTGCTCACCGGTGACGGCCTGGCCGTCTCGGAGGCGGTGCTGCCCCATCCTGACCTGACCGGCATCCACTTCACCGGCTCGACCGCGACCTTCCAGCACCTGTGGAAAGAGGTCGGCACCAACATCTCCGGCTACCGGACCTACCCGCGGGTGGTCGGTGAGACCGGCGGCAAGGACTTCGTGCTGGCCCACCCGAGCGCTGACCTCGACGTCCTGCGCACCGCGCTGATCAGGGGCGCCTTCGAGTACCAGGGACAGAAGTGCTCGGCCGCGTCGCGGGCCTACCTGCCGGCCTCGCTGTGGTCCCGGCTCAAGGACGAGCTGGCCGCCCAGGTCGACGCGCTGGCCATGGGCGACGTCACCGATTTCGGCAACTTCATGGGCGCGGTGATCGACCGGCGGTCCTTCGACCGGTTGGCCGCCGTCCTGGACCGGGCCAAGAACGATCCGAAGCTGGAGATCATCGCCGGCGGAACCGCTGACGACAGCGAGGGTTTCTTCATCCGGCCGACCGTGCTGGTGTCTGATGACCCCACCCACGAGGTGTTCTCGACCGAGTACTTCGGGCCGATCCTGTCGATCCATGTCTATGACGACAGCGCCGGCGCCGACGCCGCGTTCGACAAGGTCCTGGACGTGGTCGACTCCGGCGCCTCGTACGCCCTGACCGGCGCGGTGATCTCCACCGACCGGCAGGCGATCGCCCAGGCCCAGCAACGGTTGCGGTTCACGGCCGGCAACTTCTACGTCAACGACAAGCCCACCGGCGCCGTCGTGGGCCAACAGCCCTTCGGCGGTTCGCGCGCCTCGGGCACCAACGACAAGGCGGGTTCGGTGCTGAACCTGCAGCGTTGGGTCTCGCCCCGAGCCATCAAGGAGACCTTCGTGGCGCCCACCTCCGTCGAGTACCCCGCCCAGCAGCCAGAGTCAGCGCCGGAACCGGCGGGGGAGTAGCCGCGATGGCCCTGCTTCGCCAGCCGTTGCTGGCCGCCGCCCGCTCGCCGCGGCTGCGGTCGGTGGCCGAGAAGTCCAGGCTGACCCGCCCGGTGGTGAACCGGTTCGTGGCCGGCGCCACCGAGGCCGACGCGCTGCGGGTGACCGCCGAGCTGGCAGCGGCAGGGCTGCTGACCACCCTGGACTTCCTCGGCGAGGACACCACCTCCGCCGAGCAGGCCGAGCACACCGTCCGGGCGTACGAGTCGGTGCTGGCCGGGTTGGCTGGACTGGCGCCGGCCGGTGACGCCGAGGTCTCGGTGAAGCTGTCGGCGATCGGCCAGGCACTGCCCGGCGACGGTGAGCGGATCGCGCTGGAGGGCGCCCGCCGGATCTGCCAGGCGGCGGCGAACGTGGGCACCACGGTGACCATCGACATGGAGGATCACACCACCACCGACTCGACGCTGGACATCGTCGGCAAGCTGCGGCAGGACTTTCCGTGGGTCGGCGCGGTGTTGCAGGCCTACCTGCGCCGGACCGAGGCCGACTGCCGCGAGCTGGCGACGCCCGGTTCCCGGATCAGGCTGTGCAAGGGCGCCTACGCCGAGCCCGAGTCGGTGGCCTTTCAGGGCGAGGAGGTCGAGGACTCCTACCGCCGGTGCCTGGGCGTGCTGTTCGGCGGCCAGGGCTATCCGATGGTGGCCAGCCACGACCCGGCGATGATCGCCGCCGCCCGCTCGCTGATCGTGCAGAACAAGCGGTCGGCTGACAGCTACGAGTTCCAGATGCTGTACGGGATCCGGCCGGAGGAGCAGCGCTCGCTCGCCGCGGCCGGTCACCGGATGCGCGTCTACGTCCCCTACGGCGACGAGTGGTACGGCTACTTCATGCGCCGGCTCGCCGAACGGCCGGCGAACCTGACGTTCTTCCTGCGCTCGCTGACGTCCAAGAAGTAGCCGCTAGCCCCAAGAAGTAGCCGCTAGTCCAAGTAGCCGCTAGTCATACAGCGCCTCCAGCAGCCACTGCTGGGCGGCGAGGTCGAAGCACACCAGGTAGGCCCGCCCGTTGACGTCGACCAGTTGCATCCGGGCCAGCTGCCTGGCCGACTCGGGGTCCCACCACCGCTCGTCCACCGGCCACGGACCGGCCCAGGCGGTCACCGCGGCGGCCGGCGCAGCGGGGTCAGCGGCTCCGACATAGCGAGCCGGCGCGGCCGGCAACGTGCCCCGGTCGGTCACCAGCACCGTCCGGCCCGTCTCGTCGAGCACCTGGACCGGCTGGGGCGGGTCGATGATCACCGAGGGCGCCGGGGACGGCAGCCGGCCCGGCCACGGCTGGTCAGCGGGCTGCTCGCGGTCATCACCCCACGGCACCAGCCTGGTGCGCTGGGCCGGCCCCCGGCCGCCGCCGAGCACCGGGGTCCGCACCGAGCCGTGGCCGAGCAGGGTCTGCACCCGGGCCAGCGCCCGGTGAGCACGCTCGTCCACCGCCCCCTCACCGCCCCAGAGGGCGCGCTGATGGGTGCCGGTGGGAACCGTCTCGACCGGAGTCAGCCGCAGCAGGCTCACCGGCCCGGACGGCGCGTTCAGCTCGCCGGCCGCCCGGTTCAGCCAGCCCTCCAGCTGCCAGCGGACCCGGTCGGTCACGTCGACGGCGGTGAGCACCCCGGCATGGCGCCAGCGCCGTACCGTCTCCTCGCCCCGGTCGGTCTGGGCGACCAGCTCGAAGCAGGTGCAGGCCTGGCCGTGCTCGGCCAGCTCCGAGACGAACCGCTCGATCGCGCCGCGGGCGCTGAAGGCGATGGTGTCGACCCGGTCCAGCGGCGGTTCGAGCTCGATGCTGACCTCGAACTCCGTCGGCGGCAGCCGGCCGGCGATCGGCCGGCTGTCCAGGCCGGCTGCCTGCCGGTGCGCCCAGGCCCCCGTCGGCCCGAACCTGGCCTGAGCGTCGGCGATCGGCAGCGCGGCGAAGGCGCCCAGGGTGCGGATACCCAGCCGTTTCAGCAGGTCGACCAGGCCCGGGTCCTCCAGCGTGCCGATCGGCAGCTCGCCGAGGAACTCCGCCGAGCCGCCCGGCGCGACGATGATGCCGCGGCGGGCTGCCTGCTCGGCGGCGAAAGCCCCGTCCGCGACCCCGATCAGCACGTCGTCGGTGTGCTCGGCGATGCCTTGCGCCAGGGCATGCAGGACGGCCGTCTCGCCGCCGAAGTACCGGGTGGCACCGCGGACCCCGATCATGGCGAGCCCCGGGCGTCCGAGTTCCACTCCGAGCGCCACGGACTCGATCGCGGCCAGGATGGGTTCGAAGGCGCGGGCCTCCGCCGCCAGGTTGCGTGGCAGGACCGCCAGCTCGGGGCAGCGTGCCTGGGCCTCCCGGCGGCGCAGGCCGCGCCTGATGCCGAGCTTGCGCGCGGCGTGCGAACAGGCCACCACCCGGTTGGCGGTGAACACCGCGACCGGTTCGGTGTCGGCCAGGCCGGCCGCGGTCCGGGCGACGGTGACCGGCCAGTCCGGGCACCAGACCGCGGCCATCCGGGGTGGCGAGCTCATAGCCACCCGCTCATAGCCACAGGTCGGTGTTGCGGGGGCGGGCCGAGCGGCCCCGGCCGGTCGCCATCACCCGCAGTTGGCGCTGCCGCAGCCGGCCGTATCCCCGGTCGATCCCGATCCAGCGGTCGTGGGTGGCCGACAGCTCGATCTCGACGGCAGGCCAGGACGCGGCCTGCTGGCCGAACAGCACCAGGATGCCGCCCTTGCTGCGGGCTCGTGCGTTGAGCCGGCGGGCGTCGCCGTCGGTGACCCCGCTGGTTCCTTGCATCGCCCCGGGGTCGGCGCCGGCTCCGCCCGGCCGGGCCACCACCACGTCCACGGCGTCGAGCAGGGCGCCGACCGCGGTGGTCCACGACGCCCCGGTCCAGCCCGGCTCCGGCGCGCTGATGATCGCCAGCCGTTCCAGCTCGATGCCGGCCTCGAGCGCGGCCTCCGCGCTGATCGCCGGCATGCCCACCATCGCCGTCCAGGCGCCGGCCGCCGAGGCCGGGCCGAGCAGGGCGAGCAGCAACGACACCGACGAGGTGACCGCGACGGTGCTGCCCCGGCGCAGCCCGTCCGGCAGCAACTGCCCGAGCCCGGACGGCACCGGCAGCGGCGGCAGCGCCGGGGTGGTCAGGGTGTTGAGGTCGCCGGGCTGCTGGGAGTCCAGCGCTGCTCGCAGCTCGGGGCGCAGGGCCGGTCGGCGCAGCGGGACCGCCGGCTGGCTGAACGGGTCAGGCTCGGCGACCGCGTAGGCGCCGTCGCTGTCGTCGAACTGCTCGGCTTCGAGGTCACGCTCGTGGGCGTCCTCCGCTTCCGGAAGGTCCTGGAAGCCGGCGGCGGTCATCTGACTATTTTCGAATAGTTGTTCGATTATGTCAATGTAGATCTTGCAGTCAGCTGGCCCATTCCGCAGTCACCAGCCGCCGCGCTCGGTCTGGTGAGGTCTTGACGCTATAACCCCTAAGGGGTTATAAACCTAATGTAACCCTAACTCCCTTGCTGCCTGGAGGCCCGGTGCCCAAGATCAACGTCTACCTACCCGACAGCCTGGCCATCGCGGTGCGCGATGCCGGCGTCCCGGTGTCCGCGGTCTGCCAACGGGCGCTGGCCGACGCCGTAGCAGCCGTCGACGGGGGGCTTGGCGCCGATCAGCCGGGTACCGGGCAGCCGGGCGCCGGGCAGAGCGAGAAGTCCGCTCAGCTGCGGTCCCGACTGACCCAGCGGGCCGAGAAGGCGCTGGCGGTGGCTACTGAGCAAGCAGCTGCGGCGCACCGTCCGGCGACCTCGATCGAGCTGATCGAGGGGCTGCTGGTCGAGGGCAACAACCTCGCGCTGGCGGTGCTGCGCGGCCTGGACATCGATCCGGAGGACCTGCGCAGCGAGCTGCGCGCCACCGAGTCGGCCGTCCGGCGCGCGTCGGAGACCCGGCAGGCCGCCACCTTGGACGAGGTGTGCGAGGCGGCAGCACAGGCCGCCCTGCTGCTCGGCCACAACTACATCGGTTGCGAGCACCTGCTGCTGGGAGTGCTGGCAGGTCCGGAGCACGACCTGGCGACCGCCACCCTGCGCACGCTCGGGCTGGAGCTGGACAGGTGCCGCGCCGCCGTCCGGGTGGCGCTGAGCGCGATCAACTACGCCCAGACCACCCTGTCACTGAGCGGTGTGAGCGCACCGATCCGCTCGATCCTGGAGGAGATCCGGCAGCGGCTGAGCAGGCTGGAGCACTCGCGCAGCTGATCTCGCCGCGTTCAGCGGGGCCGAGCCGTGGCCTCAGCCGGCGCGCAGCACCGGCTCGGTGTCGGCGTCCGGGTCATCGCGGTCGTTGGGGTCGTTCGGGTCAAGATCCGGCAGCCCGGCCGCCACCCGGTCCGGGTGCAGGAATACGAAGCGCTTGTACGCCCAGAACCGGAAGATCGTGCCGAGGCCGATGGTGAACAGGTTGACCACGTTCATCACCAGCACGTGATGCTTGAAGTGCAGCGGGTAGGAGAAGATCCCGATGATCACCAGCGCCACCAGCAGGGCGATCAGGTTGATCAGGAAGAAGAACCCGGCCTCCCGGGCGAGCTTGCTGCGGGCCCGGTGTGAGAACGAGAGGTTGCGGTTGCCGACATAGGTCACGCCGGTGGCGACCGCGGTCGAGACCGCCTTGGCGGTGATCTGGCCGTGATTGAAGAGCAGGTTGAACAGCAGCAGGTCGATGATGAAACCCACCGCACCCACCATGCCGAATGCCGTGATCTCTTTGACCAGGATGCGCCACGAGCCGCGGACGTGGTTGACGAGTGAGGAGAACATTGCCGTCGAGTGTACTTCCCGGACGGTTCGGTAAAACGATCCTCGCGCTGGTGTCAGGCATGGCGTCACGCCGGTGTCAGGCATCGCGTCGCACGGTGGCGATGCGGCCGGGTCAGCAGCTGAGCCGGACCGCCCCTCGCACCACCTGGGAGATCAGCTGCGGACTGCCCTGCCAGCCGGGCGGCTCGAAATCCTCCAGGACGGTGCTGAGGACGAACTGGGCGGCCAACTCGTGCCACAGCTGGGCCCGGCGCAGCATTCCGTGCCCCTCCCCGTACACCGACACGAGGCTCACCGCCGCACCGGCAGCCTCGATCCGGGCGGCGTAGGCCGCCGTGCCGGCTGGTGAGGTCATCCGGTCGGCGCTGCCGTGCACCAGCAGCACCCGCCGGCCGGCGAGCTGGCTGACCGGTTCGCTGGCCGGCAGCCACGGGGCCAGGCCCACGATTCCCTGGACCTGCGGGTGACCGCCGACCCGCAGGGCGGTCCGACCGCCCATCGAGTGCCCGACCAGGCCGATCGGCAGGTCACCGAAGCGCTCGGTCAACTGCCGCAAGGCCCACTCGGCATCGGCGACCGGAGCCGGGCCGCCCGCGGCGGCATTCCAGCCCCGGCTGGCATAACGCAGCCGGGCGACCGCCACCCGCCCCCCGCCGCGGCGGGCGATCCGACGGGCGAACGGGATCATCCGCAGCACCGCCAGCTGGCGGGCCCGCACCGGGTCGGTGCTCAACTCGCGGCCGCCGTGCAACACCAGGACGACGGCCTGGCTGGGATGCCGGCCGGTCTCCACCGACAGGTGCGGGGTGGCGGTGATCATGCTTGTCACCGTACCCAGGCTCCGGCGCCCGCGACCCCGCCCAACCCGGCCGGCGCCGCGCCGGTCAGCGGTCGGCGGCGCAGGCGCTAGATTCCACGACTGTGGATAGCCGAACCGGTCTGCCGGTCGTGGGCATGGTGGGCGCGGGCCAGCTGGCCAGGATGACCCACCAGGCCGCCATCGCCCTGGGACAGTCGCTGCGGCTGCTCGCCGACTCCGCCGACGACGGCGCGGCCATGGTGGCTGGTGACGTCCAGCTCGGGGACTACCGGTCGCTGGCCGACCTGCGCCGGTTCGCGGCCGGCTGCGATGTGCTGACCTTCGACCACGAGCACGTGCCGGGCGAGCACCTGCGGGCGCTGGCCGCCGACGGGGTGCTGGTGCTGCCCTCCGCGCCGGCGTTGCGCTTCGCCCAGAACAAGGCCGAGATGCGCCGCCGGCTGGCCGAGCTGGGAGTGGCCGCGCCGCCCTGGCGGGACCTGTCGGTCGAGGCCGATCCGCGCCGGGCGCTAGAGGAGTTCGCCGGGCAGGTCGGCTGGCCGGTGGTGCTCAAGGCGATCTCGGGCGGCTATGACGGCAAGGGCGTCTGGATCCTGGACTCGATGGCCGACGCCGAGCCGCTGCTGGCGGCCGGCACGGCGCTGCTGGCGGAGGCCAAGGTCGAGCTGGACTTCGAGATCGCGGCGGTGGTGGCCCGCTCGCCGTTCGGCCAGGGCGCGGCCTGGACCCCGGTCGAGACGGTCCAGCAGGACGGCATCTGCACCGAGGTGATCGCCCCGGCCCCGCGGCTGAGCGAGGAGCAGGCCGAGACGGCCCAGCAGCTGGCGCTGCGGATCGCCGCCGAGCTCGACGTCGTCGGGGTGCTGGCGGTGGAGCTGTTCGTCGAGCGGGGCGGCGCGCTGCTGGTCAACGAGCTGGCGATGCGCCCGCACAACTCCGGGCACTGGACGATCGAGGGCTCGCGCACCTCGCAGTTCGAGCAGCACCTGCGGGCGGTGCTCGACTACCCGCTGGGGGTGACCGCCCAGACCGCGCCGGTGGTGGTGATGGCCAACGTGCTCGGCGGCCCGCCGGACACCGAACCGGCGCTGGACGAGCGGGTGCACCACCTGATGGCCCACTGGCCGGACGTCAAGATTCACCTGTACGGAAAAGGATTCCGTCCCGGCCGCAAGGTCGGCCACGTCACCGCGCTGGGCGATGACCTGGCGCTGGTGCGCGGCCGGGCCCGGGCGGCGGCGGATTACCTGTCCCTGGGCCGGCGAGCGAAGGTGGATGCCCATGACCCAACAGCCTGAGCAGTCCGGCCGGCCGCCGCAGGTCGGGGTGATCATGGGCAGCGACTCGGACTTTCCGGTGCTGGCGGCGGCCGGTGAGGCGCTGGCCGAGTTCGAGGTGCCGTTCGAGGTCCGGGTGGTCTCGGCGCACCGGACGCCGGAGGCGATGCTCGACTACGCCCGGTCCGCTGCCGGCCGCGGCCTGCGGGTGATCATCGCCGGGGCCGGCGGCGCCGCCCACCTGCCCGGCATGGTGGCCTCGTTGACGCCGCTGCCGGTGATCGGGGTGCCGGTGCCGCTGAAGTACCTGGACGGCCTGGACTCGCTGCTGTCGATCGTCCAGATGCCGGCCGGGGTGCCGGTGGCCACCGTGTCGATCGGCGGCGCCCGCAACGCGGGCCTGCTCGCGGTCCGGATCCTGGCGGCCGCCGACGAGCGGTTGCGCGGCCGGATCGAAGCCTTCCAGGCCGAGCTGGCTGAGATCGCCCTCGGCAAGGATCGGGCGCTGGCGGAAAAGGTACGTACGCTCGATTGGTGAGCACCTGGGTAGGCGTCGATGGCACGCCATAGGTGGACGGGTCCACCGGATCAGCTGCGCTCGCGCCGCCGGGATGGGCTGAGTTCGCGCCGCCGGGCTGGGCTGAGCTCGCGCCGCCGCCGGGGCTGGCGCGGCTGGCTGAGCTCGCGCCGAAGCAGGCAGCTCGCCGCCGCCGCCCTGGCTGCCCTGCTGGTCATCGGGCTGCTGGTGGTGCTGAACCGGGAGCCGGCCATCCAGGTGTCAGCCCAGTCGGTCACCGGCACGCCTGAGCCGGACGGCCGCGCGGTATCGCTGGACACCTCGCTCTACCTGCCCCAGGACACTCCGGCCCCGGCGATCCTGCTGGCGCACGGCTTTGGCGGGTCGAAGGCCGGCCTGGACGGCCCGGCGCGCAGGCTGGCCCGAGCAGGCTACGTGGTGCTGACCTTCAGCGCCCGGGGGTTCGGCGCCTCCGGTGGCCGGATCCACTTGGACTCCCGGCGCTACGAGGTCGCTGACGGCTCCCGGCTGCTGGACTTCCTGCAGGCCCGTCCCGAGGTCGCCCGGACCGGGGACCGGCCGGTGGTGGGGGTAGCGGGCTCGTCCTACGGCGGCGCGCTGGCCCTGATGCTCGGGGCCACCGACCGCCGGGTCGGGGCGGTGGCGGCCGACATCACCTGGAACAACCTGGCCAGGTCGCTGTTTCCCAACGGAGCCGGGGGCGCTGACCAGCGGGCCGGGGTGTTCAAGAGGCTCTGGGCCGGCTACCTGTTCTCCAGCGGCTTCGCCGCCGCTCCGGACGGCCAGGCTGACTCCGGCGGTACTGACGGTTCCGGCGGCACGGGCGGCACGGGCGGCACGGGCGGTGCTGGTGGCACGGGCGGCGCCGGCGGCGCCAGCGGTTCCGGCAATGGGCCGGGCGCGCCCCAGGCGGGCTTCAGCAGTTGCGGCAGGTTCGCTGCCGAACTCTGCGCCAGCTACCAGCGGGCGGTCGCCGGCGACCCGCTGGACCTGCGGCTGGCCACCCTGCTGGCCGAGTCCAGCCCCGCCTCGGTGCTGGCCGGGATGCGGGCGCCGACCTTGCTGACCCAGGGCGAGCAGGACTCGCTGTTCCCGCTCAGCGAGGCCGATGCCAACGCCCGGCAGATCGCGGCGGCCGGCGCCCAGGTGCAGGTCCGGTGGCGCTCCGGCGGCCACGACGCTCCCGGCGCCGGTGACGATGTCACCGGCATGCAGCGAAAGTTCTTCGATCAGAAGCTGCGCGGCAAGGGCGGCACCAGTCCGGAGTTCCTGCTTTCCCAGCCGGGCGCGGGAATCTCGTCCAGTAGTGGCCGCACGGTCGCCACCACCCTTCGGGCCTTCGGCTACCCGGGCCTGCCCGGACGTCCGGACTTCACCAGCCGGCCGGTGACGCTGCGGGGCCCGCCTCGCCAGATCAGCGCACCTGCCGGCGGTTCACCGGCCGCGGTGTCGACCGTTCCCGGACTTGGCGACCTGATCGGTGGCGCGGCCGGGGCCGGACTCGGTGGCGCGGCCGGGTTGTCCCGGCTGCCCGGCCAGAGCGTGCTGTTCAGCTCGGACCCGCTTACCGAGTCGACGCTGGTGATCGGCTCGTCCGAGGTCCGGCTGAGGGTGACGACCGGCCGGACCGGTACGGCCACCCTGTTCCTGTCGTTGCGCGATCTCGGCCCGGACGGCTCGGACACCCTGCCGGCCCGGTTGGTGTCACCGATCCAGCTGACCGGCCCGCCGGGACAGGTGCAGCTGGTGACGGCCCGGCTGCCGTGGATCGTGGCCCAGGTGCCGGCCGGGCACCGGATCGCGGTCGAGGTGGCCACCACCGACTACGGTTACCAGCTGCCCACCGAGCCCGCCACCTACACCGTGGAGCTCGGCGAGACCCTGGCCGAGTCCGGCGCCACCCTCAACCTGGCGTCGCTGCCGGTCACCGAGGTGCGCACCAGCGGCGCGCGCAACTGGCTGATCGTGGCTGCGCTGGTGCTGCTGTTGTGCCTGGCCTACGGCTGGTGGCGGCTGCGGTCCCGGCGACCCGGCGATGCCGACCCGGCACTGGCGCAGGTGCCGATCGTGGTCTCGGACCTGGCGAAGGTCTATGCCGACGGTTACCGCGCGGTGGACGGGGTGAGCTTCCGGGTCGAGCGTGGTCAGGTGCTGGGCCTGCTGGGCCCGAACGGCGCCGGCAAGACCACCACGCTGCGGGTGCTGATGGGTCTGATCCTGCCCACCGCGGGCTCCATCCGGGTGTTCGGTCACGAGGTGGTGCCCGGGGCGAAGGTGCTGTCCAGGCTGGGCGCCTTCGTCGAGGGACCGGGTTTCCTGCCGCACCTGAGCGGCCGGGAGAACCTGCGGCTGTTCTGGGCCGCGTCCGGCCGGCCGGTCGAGCAGGCCCAGTTCGAGACCGTGCTCGAGATCGCCGGGTTGGGGGACTCGTTGGAGCGCAGGGTGAAGACCTACAGCCATGGCATGCAGCAGCGGCTGGCGATCGCCCAGGCGATGCTGGGCCTGCCCGAGGTGCTGGTGCTGGACGAGCCGACCAACGGCCTGGACCCGCCGCAGATCGCCGAGATGCGGCAGGTGCTGGGCCGCTACGCGGCGACCGGGCGCAGCGTGATCGTGTCCTCGCACCTGCTTGCCGAGGTCGAGCAGACCTGCAGCCATGTGGTGGTCATGCACCGGGGCCGGCTGGTGGCGGCCGGCTCGGTCGCCGAGGTGGCCGGTTCCGGCTCGACCCAGCTGGCCGTCGATGATGTCGACCGGGCCCGTGAGGTGCTGGTGGCCGCAGGCATGCCGGCCCGGGTGGTGCCGGCCCGTCGGGCCCTGGAGGACGTCTTTCTGGATCTGATCGGTGAGCGCGTTGACTAGCGACGGTTCTGCCCCGGGCCGCGTCCCTGGCCCGGCCTCGGCCCCGGGTCCCGCGGGGGTGCCGCCGACCAGGCGTGGCGTCCACTCCCGGCTCGCCCAGCTGCCCCCGCTGTCGGCCGAGCAGGGCAGCTCGGCCCAGCCGGCCTTCAACACCAGGCGCACCATGCCGCTACGGGTCGAGTTCGCCCGCCAGCTGACCCGCCGGCGCACCCAGCTGGTCGGGCTGCTGCTGCTGGCGCTGCCGATCGTCATGGCGCTGGCCTTTCAGATCGGCGGGTCGGGCGACTCGGACGGCGACCGCCCGGCGCTGGTCGACCTGGCCACCGCGGGGGCCGGCAACTTCGCGCTCTTCACCGAGTTCGCCTCGGTCGGCTTTCTGCTGGTGGTGATCGTGGCGATGTTCTGCGGCGACACCATCGCCAGCGAGGCGAGCTGGTCATCGCTGCGCTACCTGCTGGCGATGCCGATCCCGCGGGGGCGGCTGCTGCGCCAGAAACTGGTGGTGGCGCTGACGTTCTCGTTCGGGGTCAACCTGCTGCTGCCGGCCTGGGCGTACGTGGTGGGCGGGGTGTTCTTCGGCTGGGACCCGGCACGCTCGCCGTTCGGGGGCAGCTTCACCCACACCGAGACGCTGCAGCGGTTGCTGATCGTCGCGCTGTACGCCGCCGGCCAGGCGTTGGTGGTGGCCAGTCTGGCGTTCCTGCTGAGCGTGCTGACCGACGCGCCGCTGGCCGCGGTCGGCGGGGCGGTGTTCCTGGTGGTGGTGTCCAACATCCTGGACTCGATCACCGCGCTGGACCCGTACCGGGTGGTGCTGCCCACCCACTTCCAGTACTCGTGGCTGGACGCCCTCACCCCGGCGATCAGCTGGGAGGACATGATCCGGGGCTGCGCGCTGGCGGTGATCTACAGCTCCGTGTTCTTCACCCTCGCCTGGACCCGGTTCGCCCGCAAGGACATCACCAGCTGAGCGAGGTATTACGTTGCGGCGTCCTCCTCGCGGCTCACCTTTCCCTCGCGGCTCACCTTTCCCTCGTGGCTGATATCGGCTCCCTCATGGCTGATATCGGCGTTCAACCGAGCGACGAACTGGCGCGGCTCGTCCACCCATAACCGCACGGTGCCGGCAGGAACGACGCCCTTGGCCGTGGAGATCGGGGTCGGCGCCCGCAACCTGACCACGACATTGGTGCGGCCAGACACACCCAGGCTGACCTGGTCGCCCTTCTCACCTGCGGCGTTCTCACCGGCATTGACGTTGTCGCCTGCTTCGACGTGCAGGGTGAACATCGCGGAGGGCAAGTCGGCCTCCCGAACGCAAGCTGAGGCGATGGCGCCCTTCGGGATGACGATGTCGTGGTAGACGCCGCTGCGGACACGCAGCTGCTTGTGGAGCAGTAGGTGCGGGCGGATCCGGTAGGCGGCCAGCGTGCCGAGCATCCAGAACAGGCCCCATACGCTGATGAGGTCCACGATGAAACGGATGCGCTCCCACGGGATGATGAGGTGCAGGACTACCAGCTCCGTCGCCGAGCCGAACACCCAGAGCCACATCATGGGGGTGACGAGCTGGGCGTATCCCCAGGGCTCGGCCCCGGGCGGCACGTCCTTGCGCCGCAGGCACCACCGAGCAAGAGCGGCGTAGAGCTTCACCTCCAGGATCGCGTACCGCCGCACCAGGCCGGCGCCGCGTCGCAGCCCGTTCATGTGGTTCTGCCCTGAACTGCCGCACCGTCGATAGCCGCGCGCAGGCGGTCGCGCACCTCGGTCAACCCTGCCGCGAAGCAGGTGTAGCGGGCTGCGCTCATCTGGCCGAACAGGCTGCTCGCCAGGCTCGTATGACCTGCCACCAGCCAGTCGGCGGCTTCGCGTCCCTTCGCTGTCAGTTCGATGTGGATGGCGCGGCGATCGCGCGGATCGGGCCGGCGGACGACGAACCCGGTGGACTCCAGCCCGTCGATGAGCCCGGTCATGGTCCGTGGTGTCACGCCGACGGCATCGGCCAACTGGCGCTGATGAGCGTCTTGTCGCCGGTTCAGCTCCCACAGCACGTGCGTGCGGGCCTTCGTGAGCCCCCGGGCGCTCAGCTCGCTCTGCATGTCGCTCTCCATGAGCATCACTACTTCCATCAGGCAATCGAGGGCATCGACGAAGGCTGCGGCTGTGGGAGGCGTCGTCACCATATTAGTGAGTTAACCACATGATGTTGCACCCTCATGAACGGGGGCAGCACCTGTTCCGGCGGGTCCCACCGATCATTGCCTGCTGGCCCGGTAGTTGCGTCTGGGCACCTGGTGGGCATCAAGCCAGGCAGGTGGCACGAACCAGGGCACGCCGTCAAGCATGGTGATTCGCCAGCCCTGTTTTTCGAACCGGTCATGGTGGAAGTCGCACAGCAGGCACAGATTGTCCAGATCGGTCGAACCTCCCTGTGCCCAGGGCGTGATGTGATGTTTCTCCGTCCATTCGGGCGGGTCGGTGCAGCCGGGAAAGGCACAACCCTGGTCACGGGCGATCAGCGCCAGGTTCTGGCCGGCTGTGGCCAGCCGTCGGGTCCGGCCGTAGCGCAGGATCGCGCCCGAGCTGTCATGCACCACCCAGGCGATGCTGGCCTCGCCGGCAAGGCGCAGCGCCTGAGCGACGTGCAGTTGCTGGTCGAAGCTGGTCGTCACCAGACCGGTGCCCGTCTCGAACTGCTCGGCGGTCATCGTGATCAGCACGGTCGCCGGAACGCCGCCGCTAGCAGGCAACTCACCGGAGCGCAGCGCGAGCTTGAGCACTGACCGGAAGGCGTCGTGCAGCCGCTGACCCGCGTGGCGCTCGTCCGGCCCGCCGACGTCCGTCGGCTTCGGCGCGGCGAGCGAGTGCAGCACCGTCAGCGTGAGTGCGGCGGTCTCGCTGTCGAGGTCACCGTTGATCCGATACATCCCGTCGCCGCTGGCAACGCAGGTCAGCCGGCGCCGTCGTCGCTGCTCACGCTCGTCGGCGAGCCGGCCGTCCGGGTAGATGGTGTCGAGCAGCCGCCGCGCGATGCCGGACAGCACCCTCGCGTCGAAGAGCCGGGCTTGCTCGACCAGGAAGCACTCGGCCTCGGACACCTCAGCGACGCTCAGACTGCTGCGAACCTTATCGATCGCGTTGGCGATGACGTCGGCATGCTGGGCGGTTATCGCTCCGTCAGCCCGGGCGGCGGCCGTGGCGGGGAGCCGCGGCTCCAGCCGTTCACCGGTGGGAGACAGTCGCGAAGACAGCTCGCGTGCCCGCTTGGCCCGGAGCGAACTCTCACCCGGTGCCAGGTTGAGCAGCCCGGCCAAGAAGTAGCTGGTGCCGCGCTGCACGTAGCGGGCCGGCACGTTGCGGGCCTCGACCTCGGCGATCAGCAACTGGTCCAGATGCTCGAGCTGCCGGCGGGCCTGCTCGGCCAGCCGCAGCATGTCCAGTAGCTCGGTTTCGCCAAGCGGTGACAGTGGAATGGTCATCAGCTCGGCGACATCGGCGCACAACGCGGCGGCTGCTGCCACTGGTGTCGTCGCCATTGCTGTCATACATCAGACACTAAGGCAGGGGTACGACAACCTCTTCTCGCCTGTGGACAACTCGTTGGCTATCCACAAGTCAGCATTCAGCCCACCGACATGCGCTGCCGTGCCGGAGGATCAAGGTTCGAACTTAGAGGTTAACCGTGACGCGGAGGAAGGTGGCGGGAATGCGTGTCGCCGTGTCGATGGTGCTCGTGTTCTGGCTGGTGAACAGTGCTTCGAGCTCGTCCTGCAGTTCGGCTGCGCGGCCGTTCGCTTCCGCTGCCTCGTAAGCATTCATGGTGGGGCCGTAATAGGTCTTGAACGTAGCCAGGAAGTCTGACGGGCTTCCCTCGGTCTCAAAGGTATAGGTGTCCCTGATGAAGGAAATGTTGTCGGCAGGAACTCTTGCGGCGCCGAAGCGCTCTCTGACGTTGTCCTCGATCCCCCAGGTCATGGGGCTGATGAAGCCTTCCGGCGGAGGCGGAGAGTACGCGGAACTGATCTTGAGAATCTGCGCCACCAGTGTCGGATCACCAGAGATCCAATTACCCATCACTATTCGACCACCGGGCCGGGTAACGCGAACCATTTCCTTCGCGACGTCAAAGGGGCGCGGCGCGAACATCGCACCAAAAAAGCTTATAACCAGGTCGAATGTGTCATCCGCGAGTTCGCTGAGGTCCGACGCGTCGCCTTGCTGGAAGGTCACATTCGTAAGCCCCTGCTCGTCGGCCCGGCGCGCTCCAGCCGCGACCAAGTTCTCTGCGATATCGACACCCACCACCTGCGCGGCGTACTTCGCCGCAGGAATAGCGGTGGTTCCGTCACCACACCCAAGATCTAAGACCTTGGAGTCGAAGGCGATGCCGAGTCCAGCCACGATTGCCTCACCGCTGGTCCTCATACTTTCAGCGAGACGCGTAAAATCGCCCTTTTCCCACAATGCCTTATTCGCGTTCACTCATCTCTCCGCATCATGTAGGGGCAAGCCACTGGACGGATTAACGAGCCGCAGAATAACCGGCCCCGGTGGAGCCCCACAACGCTACTTAGGACGCCGATGTTCAAGGCAGGTTAGTGATTCTGCAGATATCAGCGTGCAAAGCGGCAGCCGAAGCCAGGCCTGTGAACTCCGTCCAGAGCTACGGGCGACCCAGAGCCCGGTAGGCCCAGCCGGCGGCCCGCCATTGCTGCGGGTCGAGCACGTTGCGCCCGTCGACCAGGTTGCGCTGCGCGACCCGGGCCCCGATGGTGTCAGGGTCCATCGCCCGGAAGATCGACCATTCGGTGAGCAGCATGACCAGGTCGGCCTGCTCGACCGCCTCTTCCAACGAAGCGGCGTAGGACAGTTCGGGGTGCAGCCGTTGGGCGCTGCCGTTGGCCTCGGGGTCATACACCAGCACGCTCGCACCGCGCCGGCCGACCGCGGCCGCCACGTCCAGGGCGGGGGAGTCACGGACATCGTCGGAGTTCGGCTTGAACGCCGCGCCCAGCACCGCCACCCGGGTGCCGCGGTAGGAGCCGTCCAGCAGGTCCAGGCCGAGTTCGACGGTGCGGGCCCGCCGGCGCAGGTTGATCTCATCGACGTCGCGCAGGAACGACACCGCCTGATCCACACCGAGTTCGCCGGCCCGGGCGATGAAGGCCCGGATGTCCTTGGGCAGGCAGCCGCCGCCGAAACCGAGGCCGGCATTGAGAAAACGCCGCCCGATCCGGGCATCGTGACCGATCGCGTCGGCCAACTGGGTGACGTCGGCGCCGGTTGCCTCGCACACCTCGGCCATCGCGTTGATAAAGCTGATCTTGGTGGCCAGGAACGAGTTCGCCGCCACCTTCACCAGTTCGGCGGTCGCGAAGTCGGTCACGATCACCGGGGTGCCTGCCTCGATGACCGGCGCGAACGCCGAGCGCAACGTCTGCTCGGCCCACTCGCTGTGCACGCCGAAGACCAGCCGGTCCGGACGCAGGGTGTCCTCGACGGCGAAACCCTCCCGCAGGAACTCGGGGTTCCAGGCCAGCTCCACCTCTTTGTTCGGAGCCAGGTCGGCCAGCACCTTGGCCATCCGCACCGCGGTGCCGGCCGGCACGGTGGACTTGCCGACCACCAGAACCCGCCGATCAAGGTGCGGAGCCAGCGAGCGGAACGCGGCCGAGACATAGCTCAGATCCGCGGCGTACTGGCCCTTCTTCTGCGGAGTGCCGACGCAGATGAAGTGCACGTCGGCGAACTCGGCCACCTCTGCGTAGTCGGTGGTGAAACGCAACCGGCCCGAGTCGATGTGCTTGGCCAGCAGCTCAGGCAGTCCGGGCTCGAAGAACGGGATCTTGCCACCGCGCAGCGCCTCGATCTTGGCGATGTCGACGTCCAGGCCGATGACGTCGTAGCCGAGTTCGACCATGCACACCGCGTGGGTGGCCCCCAGGTAGCCGGTTCCGATCACCGAGAGGCGAGGACGCTGAGTCATAGATCTTTCACTCCTGCTAGGTGGTCCCCCATGGAGAGGACGCTCGGCGGTGTGGCCGGGCTGCCCCGAGGCTATCGCGTCGGCGCCTTAGCACCGTTTTCGCTCGCCGAACAGCCCGCTGATTGCCCGTCCGGCCCGGCCGTCAGACACTGGTCGGCTGGCGGCAGCGCAGGGCTGGCCGGCGGCTGGCACGTGCCGGCCGAGCGCCCGCGATGCCGGGCCGTGCCGGCAGTGATGATGGGCGCAGATCGTTGCGCAGCGCTAGGGGATAGGTGACGCTTAACACCATGGCGCTCAATCCGAATTTCGACACTTACCGGCTCACCGACGAGCACACGATGCTGCGCGAGGCGGTGCGCTCGCTGGCCGAGGACAAGATCGCGCCCAGGGCAGCCGAGGTGGACCGGACGGCCGAGTTCCCGCACGATGTGCTGGCCGCTCTGGTGCGGGCGGGTTTCCACGCCACCCACATTCCCGAGGAGTACGGCGGCGCCGGCGCGGACTCGCTGGCCACCGCCATCGTGATCGAAGAAGTCGCCCGGGTCTGCGCGTCGTCCTCGCTGATCCCGGCGGTGAACAAGCTCGGCACGATGCCCCTGCTGCTGTCGGCGTCGGAGGAGTTGAAGAAGCAGGTGCTGCCGCCGGTCGCCTCCGGCGAGGCGATGTTCTCCTACGCGCTGTCCGAGCGCGAGGCCGGCTCCGACGCCGCGGCGATGCGCACCCGGGCGGTGCTGGACGGCGACCACTGGGTGCTCAACGGCACCAAGTGCTGGATCAGCAACGCCGGCGTGTCCACCCACTACACCGTGATGGCGGTGACCGACCCGTCCCAGGGCGCCCGCGGCATCTCGGCGTTCGTGGTGCACAAGGACGATCCCGGCTTCTCGGTCGGCACCCACGAGCGCAAGATGGGCATCAAGGGCTCGCCGACCTGTGAGATCCACTTCGACAACTGCGCCATCCCGGCGGACCGGATCATCGGCGAGCCCGGAACCGGGTTCAAGACCGCCCTGGCCACCCTGGACCACACCCGGCTCACCATCGGCGCCCAGGCGCTGGGAATCGCCCAGGGCGCGATCGACGCCTCGATCGCTTACATGAAGCAGCGGCGGCAGTTCGGCAAGCCGATCGCCGACTTCCAAGGTCTGCAGTTCATGCTCGCTGACATGGTCATGCAGACCGAGGCGGCCCGCCAGCTGATCTACGCCGCGGCCGCGAAGGCCGAACGCGGCGAGCCGGGGCTGACCTGGTACTCGGCCTCGGCGAAGGCATTCGCCTCCGACGTCGCCATGAAGGTCACCACCGACGCGGTGCAGCTTTTCGGCGGCTACGGCTACACCGAGGACTTTCCGGTGGAGCGGATGATGCGCGATGCCAAGATCACCCAGATCTACGAGGGAACCAACCAGATCAACCGGATGGTCATCGCGCGCCAGATCCTGAAGTAGCTCGTCGGGCTCGGAATCACGGGCCTGCGGGTGGTTTTCGGGGCTGGAAGGCATCCCGGCCTCCTTCTTCGCGCTCGGCATGCGGCGGCAGGCGTCGGCACGCCGCGGCACGGCTTGTGTGCCAAATGTCGATGCATTCAAGAGCTTGCCGTCCGGGCCAACGGTCAGCATTTAGTGTAGGACTAAAACGACTCTCTGCGGTACCCCTAGGCTGCAGCCGTGGCTGCCAGCCTGCGGAGCACGGGCGATGCGCGAAAAAGGTCGAGATTGTGGCCGACTCAGTCGTTCCGTGCGCGAGCTGGCTGGCGCTCGCCACTACTTGGGCGACCGGGGCAAGCTGACTCGCCGTCGGCGTTACGCGTAGCTAACTGTTACTTACTCGTGGCTCCGGCGGCCGGCCCCTGCAATCGACAAGCAGCCCTCTTCAGGATGCGTGCGGGGAGGTCCTTGCTTGTGCTTCGGCCATCCTGGACGCGACCACGCCGCCGCCCCTCGTGAGGTCCGACAGCGCCCCGGCTCGCCGCCGTGTGCCGATTGGCTCCGAACAAGCCGCGGCGAGCGCTCGGCAGGGCTGGCTTTCAAATTCGCCCTCGTGGGTACGCGGCCTCGGTCGATCCAGCTCGGTTGGAGGATGGCGAAGATCGCCGAATATGGCGCGGCGTCGCGGTCAATCGTCGACTCAACGTCGCGCTGATATGTGCGGCGGGCGGGGTTGGTTTCTTGTCTCGCAAACCGGATCGTCCAGCGGACGCGACGGCAGCTGACTTGCCCGTGCCGCAAGGGCCGTGCCCAAATACCGCCAGTGTCGAGCGGGACGTAGCGACCAAATGTCAGAGAAGGGGCACAATCAGCGCAGCAGCCCGAGGAAGGACGTCCCTATGCGTCACCTGACCGTCCGCGTCGCCTGGCATGACAGCGGCTGGGATGCGCGCGTGTGCGCGGCTCCGTCACGCAACTCCTTCTGCCTGGCATTGGACCGGGTCCGCGAGGAGCGTAACGACGCCGCCGAGGATGCGCTGGCCGGCCGGCTGCTGTCGGAGTTGAGCAGTAAGCAGCACCCGCCGTGCGCCGCCGAAGGCACGCCTTTTATGAACGCGACGCCGTGGACGCGCACGTTTGAGCACCCGTACGCCCACAGCGCCAACACCAAGATGACGCACGGGCATCTGGCGTCGACGCAGATTGTCGTACCGCCGTACTCAACCTTCGCCGTGCCGTATGCCTGGATGCTGGCCCGCCAGCAACAGAGCATCGAGGAGCGTTTGCCTGACCCGCTGGACCCGGAGCTGGTCGATTTGCCATTCGAAAGCAAGTGGGTGTTCAACGGCCGGCGGCAGCGTCAGCTTCTCGAGCATATCTTCGGCCAGCTTGACGTCGACAGCTCACTGGTCATGATCTACACCAAGACTGGCCACCCGCTCGATGAGCGGCATAACCGGCTTCTGCTCGGCATCGGGACGCTTAGCCAGATCAGCTCGACGCTTCTGTACGACAAGTCCGCGACCGGCCCAGACCAGCCGCTTTGGGACCGACTGATTAGCCACTCGATCCGGCCGACCGGAACCGACGGGTTGCTCCTGCCTTACCAGGACTACCTGCGGCCCACCGGCGACCCGCAGGAGGACGCGCACCGCGCCGGCCTGGCCGAGCAGATCGCAATCGGTGTCGACGACGCACACGTGCGGGCGTTCTCCTACGGCAGCGAGCTCGCCGGTCCTGACGTCGCACTGGCGATGCTGACGGCGACGCTCGAGGCGGTCCGGAGCGTGCGCGCCCACGGCATCGCCACCGGCCCCTGGGAGCAGCGCGAGGAGTGGATCAACGCGCGCATCGCTGAGCAGTGGACCGCTCGCGGCTCCTACCCAGGATTGGGCGCGACGTTGGAAGGGATGGGGCTCCGGCTGGGAACCAGCATGGTCCGCGAGCTGCTCGGCTCGGGCACGCTGCGCAACGACGAGAACCCTTGGCCGCTGATCGCGGCGCTGCTGGAGGGCAGGCAGCCGCCGCCCCGTCCTGTGTACGCCGCGGACCTCGCCATCGCGGGCCGGATTTGGTCTGTGCTGCCGGCCAAGCGCCGCGAGTTCCTGCACCTACTGTCCCGTCTGGACGTCACCAGTGATGCCGCGAGCCGTTGGCAGGATCCTCAGCGACGGAACGCGAGCACCCGTGCGCCGGTATCGGATGTCGACGCACTGGCCAACCCCTACCGGCTAGCCGAGGTCGACCTGGGCAGCGGCCGCGGCGAGAACCGGGAGGGGCCAATCACCGTCGGCACGGTGGACCGCGGCCTGCTCGGCGGTCTGCCCGCGCCGACACCGGCGCCGGTCAACCCGCCGCTGGCCGGCAGCATGGACCCGCGCCGGATCCGGGCGGCGTTGGTCGCGGTGCTACGCGACTCCGCCGAGCGCGGGGATACGCTGCTGGCCGAAGGTGAGGCCGCCGAGCGGGTGGCGGCGCTGGACCTTTCCAGCCCGCTGGTCCTGCCGCCGTTCGCGCTGGAGGCACTTCCCGACCTGGACATCGAGGTGCTGCGGACGACCACCCCAGACCCCGAGGGCGTGGAGGTCCCAGTCGTCCAGCTCGTCGAACGGGCCACCATCGCGAGCACGCTGACGAAGAAGCTGCTCGCCCGGGCCGGGGTTAGCGCGCCGAGCCTGGGCGAGGATTGGCATGACCTCCTCGTCGACGCGATCGGCACGGCCAAGATCGACCTGGCCGACAACCGGCACGTCGCCGCGCTGAAAGAGCAGGCCGACGCGCTGGAGCGCATCACGACCCGCAAGCTGTCCTGCCTCGTCGGCTCAGCCGGCACCGGCAAGACCAGCGTGCTGGGAGCGCTGCTGCGCAGCGGCAAGCTCGTCGGGGAGGGTGTGCTGCTGCTAGCCCCGACCGGCAAGGCCCGCGTTCGGCTCGCTCAGGCCGCCGCCGGCGAGGCGATGACCGTCAGTCAGTTCCTCTACCGGCAGGGCCGGTACGACGGCGCGCGCCAGCGCCCACTGACGACCGCGAGCACCGCAGCGGCCAAGGCCAAGGGTCTTTACACCGGCAAGCGCACCGTAGTCGTCGATGAGTGCTCGATGCTGACCGAGGACGACCTCGCCGCCGTTATCGGTGCGCTGAACTTGGGGTTCATCCAGCGCCTGATACTGGTCGGCGACCCCAACCAGCTGCCGCCGATCGGCCCAGGTCGGCCCTTCGCGGACCTAGTATCGCTGCTGGACCGGGCCGCCGACGCACCGCTGGGCAGCCCGCAGCGGGCCGCCAACGGCGCGCTGGCTCGGCTGCAAGTTCAGCTACGCGCGGCCGGCGGCTCAAAGGCGCTGGCGCTCGCCGCGTGGTTCACCGACGACACCCAACCGGTCGACGCGGATCGCATCCTGGCTGAGCTCGACGGCGACCCGGCGCTGCTGCCGGGCGAGTCCGCGGGCGATGACCTGGCCGGCCCAGGCGGGGAGCAGCCGCTTGTATTCGAGCCGAACGACGCAGTCGCCCGGGCAGAGGCGTACGGCCAGCAGTTGGCAAAGGTGCTGCCCGGCGGCGTCCGGCAGATCGGCGATTTGGAAATCGTGTTCTGGAAGTCCCCGGAGGAGCTGCGGGCGGCGCTGCTCGCGCAGCTAGCCAAGCAGATCGGTGCGGACAGCCCGGCTGGGTTCGACGCTGCACTCGGCATCGTCGACGGCTACGTCCCGTTCGGTGACCACTCCGGCGCGGAGAAGTTTCAGGTCCTGTCCCCAGTACGGATGAACTCGCACGGGGTGTACGAGCTCAACCGATTGATGCAGGCGACATTCCGCTGCGCCGAGCTCGCCAAGGGCCGCAAGCAGCACCGGGCGCTGGGAGCGGAGGACATCGTCGTGCGAGACAAGGTCATCTGCGTGACCAACGGTTACCGCAAAGGCTGGGACCACCAGCACAAGACCAAGGTTGAGGAGTACCTGGCCAATGGCGAGGTCGGACTAATCGCGTCGGTGGCGAACAAGGGCTACGGCACACAGTGGGCGCTGGCTCTGGCCCGTCGCGAGCACGAGCACTTTTACTTCGGGGGCGGCGGTGACACCAGCGCGCTGGAGCTAGCGTACGCGCTGACGGTCCACAAGGCGCAAGGGTCGGAGTTCGAGACTGTGCTGGTCGTGCTGCCCAAGTCGTCACGAATGCTCTCGCGGGAACTGGCGTATACCGCGCTGACCCGGGCGCGCAAGAAACTCGTCCTGCTGGTCGAGGGCGACGACCCCAGCGTACTGCTTGACCTGACCAGGGCAGAGCGCTCAGAAACCGCGCGACGCAACACCAACCTGTTCGCGCTGACGGCGGTGCGGCGGCCAGGGGAGGAGCAGCCGTTCGCAGAGCATCTGCGACACCGCGCCTCTGACGGAACGCTGGTCCGATCTAAGAGTGAGGTCGTCATACTGAACCGCATGCTGGAGAGGTTCGGTCCGGACATCTTCCAGTACGAACAGCGACTACCGGGGGTGGTCACCGGCGGCCGACTGCTGCCGGACTTCACCGCAGTGACCGACGCTGGCGAGCCGATCGTGCTGGAGCACCTGGGGATGCTGGACGTGCCGAGCTACCAGGCATCGTGGGCGTGGAAGCGGCAATGGTACGTGGCGAACGGGTTCGTTGAAGGACGGACACTTTTCACGACCGACGAACGAGACGGGCTTTCCACTGCCGCTATTGACGCGGTCCTGGACGAGATCGCCAAGGTGCTCGAGCTGTAGCTGCGCGCCAACGACTGGCCCCGGCGCTGGAGCGTCCCGCCCTTTGACTCCCTAGTCTTAGCGGACCGCTCGTGGGCCAAGAAGTAGCAGTGGCCGGATCCCGACGGCGATATCTAAGGCGAGATATGAGCGCAGCCAGAATTCCGAAGAGACCCAAGCAGCAGCGGGTGCTCCTAGACACGAACATCTGGTCGATGCTGGGGCGCACTGGTAATGGTCCCGCTTTCTACGCCCTCGCCCGCGAGATGGACTTCGAGGTTGTCGTAGCGCCCAGCATCTTGCTTGAGATCGCTCGCTCCTCGAACGTCGAGGCATCTGCTCGTGATCGAGACGCGGTCCTGGCGGGGCACCGGCGTCATTTGCCAACTGAAGCCGAGCTAGTGACGACCGAACTTCTTGATGAGATTCGACGCCTCCATCCGGAGTGGCTGCTGAACAGGCCGGACGACCGTGATTGGAAGCAGCTTCATCGATTCTGGACCGTCGAACTCTGGCGGCATGCCCGTAGGGACTGGCAAGCCGTGGTTGACACGGGTGCGGTTGCTCCTACCGAGGACGTTGAGCTACTCCGGACGGCTCAGGCGAAGCTCAAATCGGCGATGTTGGAACTCAAGATCAATGTTCCTGCAGCGCGTGGGCAGATTAAACCAAACGGTCCGCAGTGGTACCAACGGGCGCTTCCCGAGGACGGTTGGGTAGATCTTTGGCGTCTTGAGGCTTGGGAGCAGTCGCGAAAGGTGATTATGGAGATCGCTCGGCCCAGCTTGCGCGACGGTACCGTGCGAACGCTTGCAGATTGGCTTGAGGGCTTCGTCGATGTGGCGGTGATCAGACGGGACATGGAGGCGTTCACGAGGTTCTGGTTCGCAGAGGTGGAAGCGAGTCACATGCCCTGCGAGTGGCTCTCGTTCACGGCTCAGCGGTATCAAATGGTCTCCAAGGTTACGGACAGCAGCCCCTTCGACGCGCAACATGCTGGCTATCTTGCGGAGTGCGATCTATTCCTGACCGCAGACCGTCGCTTCGTGTTGACCATCGAAAGCATGGCTCGTGACTCACCGTTTGACGTCGCAACTCCACTTCGCATCGCCGGTCGAGGCGACACGGTCATCGACGAGATCCGAAGGGTGATTAGCGCGGCCGAGTGAGTGCGTGACTAGACATCCAACCTCATCATGCGTGGTGGGATTCCGGCCGGGATGAGCGAAAGCGGAGTTCTGCGCGCAGCCAGCATCGTGCCGGTGGAAGCAGGCACTACAGCTGCGCCAGATTCCGCGGAGCAGGCACCCGCCCAGCCTCAGCGGCGCAGGCGGTAGTGGCTTTGGCGTTGGCGAAAACGCTGAGCGCCGGATTCGGGCGGGGCGGAAACTCGGTAGTACGACAAGTTCTGCGGTGAACGCTAGTAGACCTGCTGCTGCGATGGGCTTACGCTGGAGCATGGCAGGCCGTACCTGCTCGCCTCCGAGCTGGCCGCCCCCGCGTGGTGACCGGCATCGATGGACAAGGGCCACCGGCCCGTACGGAGTCCCTTCTTCGGTATGCCCACAAGCCACCGTCGAGGACGCGGGTCTCGGCGGGACGGAGTGGACATGACCAGCAAGAACAACTGCGCCAAGAAGGACGCCCGTACCCGGCAGAAGGCCACCGGCGAGCGGTATACAGCCTCGCGCCGCAAGACCCGTGCGATCAGCCGACGATTCATCGACGACCACTGCGCGAGCTGCCTCCAGCGACTGCCCGACGGCGAGCCGAAGCTGTACTGCTCCGAGTTGTGCAGTCAGACAGCCGACACCGTGCGGTACTGGCGGGCGACCCTTCGCGACGGCCGGTACCAGGCGGACTCGACGGTGCGCGAGGCGATCGACCTGCGGGTCGCGCACCTGCTGGCCGGTGGCTACCACCGGCAGGCCCGGGCGCTGACTTCGGAGCTGCGCGAGTTTGTATTCGCCCGCGACGAAGGCAAGTGCGTTGCGTGCGGCAAGCCGGGCGAGGAGATCGATCACATCGACGGCGACTCCAACGACCTGGCCAACCTTCAACTGCTGTGCAAGGACTGCCATCACGCCAAGACTGACCAGCAGATGGTCCTGGCCTCGCCGGACAAGCAGCGGTGGGCGCGTGAGCTGTATGCGACCCGGGTGGCGCCGGCTGAGCCGAGCTTGCTCGCCGACGACGAGGTCCGTTGGCGGCAGGAGTGGGCCGGTCTCAAGAAGGCCCGTTGGCAGCGATTGCTGGAGAAGATGGAGGAGGCCGGGCTGGACCTAGCCGACTTCAAGGGCGCGAGCAGGGCCGAGATGGTTGAGGCGCTGAATGACGAGCTGGCCGATGCCGATGAGGGCGCCTACCCCGAGGAGCACGGCGACTACTACGACCGGGTTGAGGATGACTACGACGGCGGCTACGGCCCCGGCAGCTACTTCGCCCACGCCATGGCGAAGGACGACTAGCGGCTTAGACCTGTCTGCAGGCGTCTGGGCATTAGCAACGCGAGCGGCGACGATCCGGAGGTTGCAGTCCACTGCGACCGAGCGCCCTCGAGCCGTCCGGTCGGAGACAAGTCCGACTTGCCCAGCGCCTACCTCTCCGAGCCTTCCTCGCCGGAATCGGGCTAACAGCACCCAGGCGGGAGGCCTCATCAAAGCCTAAGGCGGTGCCGCCGGAATCCGGGTACGAAGTAGGTCGGAGGGCTCAAGCTTATGCGAGTGCCCTTGATAGTCACGGGCGCGGTCAGCCAGTGCGGCCTGACCGGGGGCGCTGCGGAGCCACTCAGCCAACTGGGAGCTGTTCCACGCGCTGTCCGCGTTGACATAGATTCCGTAGAGGTTGTTTGATGCGACCGCGCCTGTCTCGTTGCTGATGACCCGGTGGCTGCGGTGTGCGAACGGGCTGAAGAACATGTCCGGCGCATCGACCCGCTCGACCGAATACCACGACGGGCGTCGGCTGGTTAGGTGCCGCAAGTGGTACCCGTTATGTTCACCAAGTTCGAGCAGGTTTCGAAGGGGTGGCTCGGTGATTGGGCGCTCAGCAGGAATTTGAAGCAACCACCGTTGTAGGCCGCGCTCACCGTTGAGTGCGAACGTTGCCGCGTCCAATACATCGCCTTCGACATGGCTAGCCCTCAGTAGCGCGGGCACGACCACATCAGCGGGCAACGTCTCCTTCACCTCATCGGTCATGAAGAAGAACTGGTTGGCGCCGGTGGCCACACCGCGCCGGACGCCGATGATATCGCTCAGCAGAAGGGTGCTGCTGTCATCGGTCGGCATGCGGTGGAGTCGCGTGAACCTAGGCGGCGTGGGGCCAGTTCGCACCACCCTTTTGTAGTTGGTCAGCGCGACCTTTCCGTCGATGATCTCTGCGTTCTGAACAGCGAACGGGCGCGTGCTGCTGTCAGACTGTGGCCCGACGTAGAGAATCATCGCTGTCACCTGGGTGCCCGGGAACACCTCAGCGGTCGAGGGGAAGAACTGCAGGCGCACCTCTCTGTCACGGGCGGTCCATAGCCACTTGCGTGCCTCGCGTCCATACCGCGCCTGACACCAGTTTCCCGGCAGGAGCAGACACAGGCTGTCCTCAGGCGATAGAGCTCGAATACACGCCGCGAGGAAGTAAGTCGACAGCCCCGCCAGGCCGCTGTCCACCAAGGGTCCGGCAGCTTGTTGAGCGACCTGTTTGTCCTGTGCCGTCATGTGCTGGTGCCGGGTGTAAGGCGGGTTGCCCAATATCAGGCGAGGGCCCGGCAGGGTTGGAATGGCGGAGGACCAAGTGAGGAAGTCCTGGTGGACTAGATGCAATCTCGCTTGGATCCCGGTGGATTTCAGGCGTTCCTCGTGTGCGGCCAGCAGCCCGAGCGTGACCACGTTGACGTCCACAGCGAGCACGTCCACTGGCGCCCACGTTGTGGTGGCCGCCAGTGAAAATGCGCCGACGCCGGCGCCAGGATCGATGACGGTCTGAGGCTGTAGATCCTGACAGAGGCGAAGCATGTGGCTGACGACAGGGCTGGGGGTGAAAAACGTCCCTAGGACGCGTCGGTTGACACCGCGCACGATCTGGGAGTAGGCCATGGCAAGCACATCGCTCGTCGTTGCCGCGAGCGCACACACCTGCTCGAGCAACTCTCTGGGAACCGTTTCGCCGTCTACCAGCGGGTGTGCCCAGGACTGCAAGGCTGCCGGCCATTGCGCGGTCCCCCGGCCGGCGAGCGCCGCAGCAAGGGCTCCGAGCCGGGCGAGGGCTGCCCGCTCTGAGTCGCTGGTCCCACGTACGTCGGGGAGGCCACAAGCGGCCTCAGCGGTGCCTGTCGCCGGCGCGAGGCGGGCCCATTTCGTTATTGCGGTCGCGACGAGGCACGGATCAAGTTCGGTCGGGGGCGGCACTCGTGTCATACCCAGAGACTGCGGGATCGACAGTGAGATGCATTCGACTCAGGCGCGGACCCGGCAGCGCGTCCGACTATTGCACGTTCTCGCCCGGCCACCTGCGCAAGCCTCCCTCTCGTTCCATGTTAATCAGGTGACCCTAGCCCTGGGTCGCCGTCGGCGCCCGGGCCGGTGATCCGCTGTGGTATCCCGCCCAGGGCCCTGTTGAATGCAGGTTCCTGACCGAGGTGGGCAAGCACTTCTTCCAAATCGAGCGCTTCATCGAGGGGCTCGCCGGGATCGTCCTCGTCGGGCAGCGACATGCGCAGCAGAGCTGGGTCGTCGAGCATGCGGGACAGACGCTGCGACTTCGCCGCCAGCCGGCGCCCGACCCGCTCATCGATCGTCCCGATGCTTGTCAAAATGTAGATGCGGGTTTCAACGCCCGGCTCCAGGCCGAGCCGATGGATCCTATCCAGTGACTGAAGATACTGCCCCGCGTTGAACGTCCGTTCGAGGTAGATCGCGTCATGGCAGGCGTCGTGCAGGCTGACGCCTTCCGACAGTGCGGCCGGGTTAGCTAACAAAACCTGACATGTCGGGTCGTGGCGGAACCGCTCAATTTCTCGCTCCCGGGTGCGCACACCCGGTTCGGCGTCTTCGGCGCTGGGTATGGCGCCGTAGACGACGGCTGGGCGCAGGGCTGCCAGCTGCTGCTCGAGGTCGAGCAGATTCGCGGGAAAGTTCGACCACAAGAGGGTTTTTCGCTCGTCTGCGGCGTGGGCGTGGATCATGCGCGCGGCGCGGGCGATCTTCGCCGGTACCTCGACGTCGGAATATTCGTTGAGTACGCGCGCCAGACTGGAACCCTGCGGGATTGTCAGCGACGGATACCGATAGGCGCGGGGATCGGCGCTGGCGGTGAGTAGCTTAGGGCTCGATGCGGCCTGCAACAGGTACATGGTGACTTCACCAAGCATTGAGAACATGGCCGCGTCGCGTTGGTCGACGTCGAACAGTCCGGAGTAGCGGCTGCGCAGCGCGTCATAGATGTGCTGCTGCATTTCACCCATCTCCACCGGCACAGGGATAACCCGGACGCGGGGCAGATCCAGTTCATGCTTCGTGGTGCGTACATACAGCGGCGCGATCACATGATTGATCTGCGACATCGCGGAGTCAGGAGGGTCGGTCCGCAGGGCGTCCGCCGGCAACGCTGCGGTAGCGGCTCCGCCCGGCCAGAGGATGTCAAGGATGGCTTTGAGGTCTCTGGGATGGTTGGGTGCGGGGGTGCCAGTGAGGATGTCCCGGCGCGCTGCGAGTGGGGCGAGTTGCAGCAGGGATCGCCCCCATTCTCCGAGGGCGCCGCGCTTGGCGCGGTGCGCTTCATCGACCACGAGGTGGACGTGATTGGCTGCCATCCACGCCGACAGTCGGGGCATGGCGCGCGCGAGGCGTTGGTAATTGACGAGCACGACCTCGGGCAGCGGGCCGGTATCGGTGTATCGGCCGACGGTCGGTGCGACGGCAAGTACCTCGTGAGCATCCTCCTCCCATGCCCCGAACGCGGACAGCGGCGCGACCACGAGCAGCCGATTAACCCGTCCGGCTGCCTTTTCGAGCGTGTTCAGCGCGTAGGTGACTGTGGTCTTTCCGGCACCAGGTACGGAGAAGTTCGCTCCGTGCTGTAGCCCGTACAAACGCGTCAGGTCGCGTAGCTGAAACTGGCGCAGGGTGCGCTTGACTCCAGCGTCTCGCACGTCCTGATGCGTGACTTGCGCTGGCGCGGTGCCTTGGCGCCTCAACGCCGCGTTCAACGAGCGGCGATCGTCGTTGTGCCGGCGCAGGAGTGCGGTGACTGCGTCGTCGGCGCGGAATGCGATGTTGTACTGCCGAAGCAGTCCGCGCAGCAGCGGGACTGCGGCGAAAAACTTCTCTGGAGGCAACACGATCACATCATCGTCGATGTGGGATTCGGCGTCGGCCACGGTCAGGGCGATCTCGGTCCAGTCCTCCGCCACAATCGCGCGACGATGCAGAGTGAACTGCGGTGGCGAGCCGGCCAGGGACGCCGAGAGGGTCGCGGTATCACTCATCGTCGCCGTCAGCCGGAATATCGGCGGCCTCCGCCAACGCTGCCTTAATTTCGCTCAGCAGACCTGTAATGTCGTCGGCGAGCGCGACGGTCTCCTCACGTATGGCGAGGAACCCCGCGTCGTCCCCGACCTCATCGAGGGCGTCGAGAGCGTCGCGCAGATTGTTGCGGGCCTGCGTCAGTGAGGTCGCCGGACGGCGTATCCGGCTTCCCGCAGCTTGCCGTCGCTTGACTGCGTCAAGTCCCCGTTTCACGGACTCAGACAGCGCTGCGCGAACGTCCGCCGCAGGGGCGGTCGTTCCATCGGGCAGCGTGATGTTGACTTCCCCGCCATTCTTCGCAGCGACAGTGATGTCGAGGACGCGTTGCACGGTGAGCGTACTGGCACCGCGTGGTGTGTCGGGCTCATCCCCGAGAAGGTCGAGACCGTCTGGGTCGCCCGCGGGGGCGCCGGCCGCCGGCGCCGCGGGTGATGATGCGGTGTCGGCCCCGGGTTTCGAGGTCGCGCTGGGGTCGTCTCCGACAGTAGGTCCTGCGGTTGCCGAAACCGTCGTGGCGGCCGCGGATACGCTTACCGCGGTAGTGTTTCCGGTTGCGAGGTCGGCGATGACGTCGGCCTCCACCCAGTCTCCGACAGCGTGGCGCAGGATGTGCACCGAATCCCAGCCGGACAGGTAGGCGATCAGCCAACGCCGAACGTGATCGTCGCCAGCAGCTCTGCCCTCGCTTGCGTCAATGCCGCGGACGCGGCTGAGCAGGCCGAGCCAGTTCTCCTTCTTGTCCTGCTCACTGACGAACTCCGATAGCGGAAGAGGTGTCGAACCGACCAGGCGCCGTGCCCGTTCCATCAGGACCAGCGCAGCGCGCAGTTCTCGGACCTTCGCATCACCGCCGAGCCTCAGCAGCCGCGATATCTGAGCGTCAGACATTTTCGCGTCGTCGTGCAGCTTCTTGATCATCATAAGTTCACTGACGAGGTTGTAGTCGTCCTTGTGCTCGCGTTGTTTCTGCAGGACGCTCTCGAGCTCGAGCTCTTGCTCGTTGGTGAAGTCGACGGGCAAGATCGCGACTCGGATGGTTGCGATCTTGCTCAGGCCCTCATCTCGGAGTTCCCGTAGCAGGACGCAGCGGGTGTTTGCGTTGATGAGCTTCCCGCTTCGGGTGATGACCCCAGGCTGGCCTTGGCCGTCGTCCTTGAGGCTGTCTTTCAGCGCTTCTGCGTACCGGTGGGATGTCCGGACAAGCTCGGCGACCGCTCGCTGGGATTCGGCCGAATTCGGATCCTTCGCGATTTCCGCAGCGAGGGGATGGTCAGCCAGCTGAGGGGCGATGCGGAAGCTTTGCGCATTCAGCACGGGAACGTCGAGGGGAATCTCAACGACGGGTAGCAATTGGGAGCTGCCACTGATTTCAATCCTCAATGTTTCTTTTGGCGCGGAGCTGGCGCTGATGGCTGCGAGAGCTTGGGCGACGTGCTGGACGCGTGATGCCTCAGTCATTGAGGACCTCTCAGGGAGAACTTGACTTGAACGGGGCCAGCATAAGTTGATGGTCTGACACAGATTGTCGGTCCTCGCCGCTGCACCTTCGAGATTCCGCACGTTGCAACCACGCGGCTCCGCGGCCTCGCCCAAACTACGCCGTATCCGGCGACGACCGGATCTTCCCAGCAGCGCGCGCCCGGCCTGATCCGCCGGCAGCCGATGACAACCTGGACTTCGACCGCAGGGCCCGCTGGTTCTTCAACGTGCTGCTCGTGCACCTCGACGGGCGAGGAGGTTTTAGCCAAGCGAGCACGCGGATGGTCGCTGCCCCAGCCGGAGTTCGGCCAGCCGGGGAGCCGCAAGCGGGTGCAGCGCGGCCCCATGGGGACGACGGCTCGTCGCGCAGTTCGGTGCGCGGCTCGGGTCCGGACTCCCTGGACCGAATGTCGGCTAAATACGACACTCGGTCACCCTGGCGATCGTCAGGCGGTCAACTCGTGCGCTGCCGTAGCATGCGCCCGGAGAGCGTGCTGATCATGAACTGTGGTCGCATAGGCCACATGGAGGTGTCGATGAGCTCGGGGACGGGTCCCATGGCCAGCAGCGGTGCACCGGCCGGTTCCAGTGGTACTACCGCCGCGGCGCCTGCGCCGGCTATGGCAGCCGAGCGCCCTGCATCGCACCTGTACTACGTAAGGGTGTGGCACGGCCCTGTTGGCACCGGGGTGAGCGGCACGCGCTACGTCGAGTTGTTCGGCTACGCGAAGGTATCCGAACCGGACGACAATCCCTACGTCGTGGTCAATGAACTCGTCGCTGCGCGCATCGGCGCGCTCATCGGCCTACCGGTTCCACCGGGAATGCTGATACCGACCCCTGCGCCGGCTATAGGTGCGGGCTGGGTTACGATGAGCTTCCTGAACGCCCCAGGAGCGCTCCCGCCTGTCAACGCCGGCAAGGCCGTGGCGGCGCTGCCTAATGTTGCTGCCGGTGTCGTCGTTTTCGACATCCTTATCGCCAACAGCGATCGTCACGGCGGCAACCTGGCGCTCACCGCCGGGCCAGTTCTCGCCGCTGGGGGGCCCGCGCCAGGCGACCGCCTCGAAGTGTTTGACCACTCCCATGCCCTGGTGCGTTTTGGTCACCCGACGGTCGCTGACTATTTGAGTAGCATAACGGATAAACTGGTCATCGACGGCGCACTGTTACCAGAGAGCAACCGATGCGTACTGCTCGATCACGTGGCCTCTGTGCAAGGGATACTGGCGTGGTGCCAGCGTCTGCGGACCATACTGAGTGATGCTGCGATCGACGAGATCTGCGAGGAGGCAGCAATGGTTACTCCAGCCTTCACTTCGACCGACGCTGCCGCGTTGGCCGACTTCCTGAAGCATCGGCGAGACACCATCGAGGACCTCGCCCGTGCCGCAAAGGATGAGTTCAAGGCCATCCCCAATGCAGACTGGACCACCTCATGAGCGCGCTCGATATGCAAGGCGCCGACTGGGCCGTCGGCAACCTGTCGGCTCCAGCCGTGCGGCGGGTCTTCTTGATTCAGTGCGTCGTCGACCCGCGTCGTCATGAGCCGCGCAACGTGGGCGTCATCATCACCGACGGGCACCATGTCGAGATCAAAACGCTCAATCCAAGCGTGACACGCGGCCGCGAGCACGCTGCTCTCAAACATGTCGACGACACATACCAGCAGTGGCGCGAGTTCTGGCTCTCAACGATTGCCTCGTATGAGGCGGACGAGAGCATCGACCTGCTGCTCAGCCGTCAGCGCCCGTCTTACCCAATCTTTACAGCCGCTGAGTTCATCGGCGAGTCGCACCAGTCGGTCGCCGAGCTCGCCGAGACCTACTTCGAGCAGCTCGTCCTGCCGCCCGAAGCCGATGAAGCGCTGCAAGACCGGCCAGTCGAACGTGCGCTCCGCGCTGCAGGGATCCTCGACTCGACGCATCTTCGCCGGCGCTTCAAGGTCAAGGCAGTTGGCGAACCCGACGTTGAGCTCACGTTCCCGTACGCGTGGCAGAACGGACACGTTGCGGTTGCGCAGACGATCCTCCGCGGCGCTGGCGACGATGTCGTCTCGGGCTCACTCTGGAAATTTGACCATGTTCCAGCTCAGTTTGAGAAGGTAGCGATCGTCGATCACTACATCTCGAACCGCCCGGCATCGCTGGTGAAGCTTCTCCAGAAGACGGCGACGGTCGTTGACCTTGACGACATGCACGCTGGCGAAAAGTTGAAGGCGGCATTCAAGGCCTGAGTCACGCGCGCCGATACGTTGAGTAAGGGCACGTTCAATTGGCCCCGTACGGCGCAGGGCTGCAGCGAGCACCCCTCCCTCGGCGTCCACACGAGTCAAGCTCGGCACCCGATTGTCGGAGCGCGCCTGGCCTTGTCACGACGCCGAAATTCGCTCTCGTGCAATGCGACCAGACGGCTGACCGGGGCCGTGCCGCCGAGCCAGCGCCAAACCTTCAGCGGCCGCGATGCTCGAACTCGATCTCATCCAGGATGCGCAGACGGTGCCACATGCGCGGGTTCCAGCGAGGGGACTCGCCGGTGTCATGTCGCTCGACCAGTCCCTTCGTTTCGAGGCGGCGCATGATGCTCGACACTCGGTCGGCGTCGTGAGTGACGGTGTCTGCGATCTGGGCGACGGTCACCCAGGCGTCGTTGTCGAAAATCGCTGATGACAGGACGGCAACCTCGCCCGAGCCGAGCCATAAGGGCTGCGGCCGCTCTCGCGCGAGGTACTGTCGGCAGTCCTCCGGCGAGGCGATTGCTCGCAGGTAGTCGGCGGGAAGGCGCGTCTCCGGGTCCATGCCGAACGCCTCGGCGAACGGCATTCGTCTGCATCGGCACAGCAGCCGCGCCGGCACCTCCGGGCAATCCACGATGCCGGTGATCAGCTCGCCGCACCGACACCGATGCAAGGCCATCGGCACTCCGGCGCCGTCGTGCTTTGGGAAGGACCGACGGGCACGTTGGACCAGCCAGTGGCGGACGCCGTCGTCGTCGACCGCGTCCATGGTCGACATCCACACCGCGACCTTCGCCGGGCTGACCGGCGGCATCAGCGCAGCGACATCGCGTGCGCAGCCGGAACCGCCGAGCTGCGCGACGGCGTCGAGGACTGCCTGCGCCCCGTAGTGCAGGTAGGTGTGCACACCCCCGTTCCAGCTCCACGCGCGTGTCGTGTACACCCGAGCTGCCCACGTCATGAACTGCGCCTGCGTCCAGTCCTGCGGGATGTCCTCGGGCAACGGTGTGCCGGCTACGACATGCATCACCACCGGATGCAGCCAGCGGAACGCACAGCCGCTGATCATTCGCGCCTGCTGCCGCTGGACTCCGGCGTCCTGCAGCCGCGCGCGAGCCCGGTACCGCTCCCACGGGAAGTTGCCATCTGCGCCGAGAGCGAGGGCGACGCGGCGGGAGTCCGCAGCGAACGGAACGGTGACATCCCACTCCAGGGGGCCGCACCTCAGAACCGATCCGTCGGCCAGCGGCAGGCGCATGAAGCAACGCCCGGTCCACTGCCCGGCGTTGACCGGCAGCAGCTCCAGATCGCAGAAGACCCTCGCCAACGCGGCGGCCTCGGCCTGCGACACCTTCCCGCCGGGCTTGGCCAGCGCGCCGACCGCCGTGCGGAACTGCTCAAGGATCACGCGTGAGCTCGCTCCGGAGCCGTCATGGGTGGCGCGCGTGACCTGCGACAGGTGCGTACGCGCGGCCTCCAGATCGGCGGCGGCGCGGTCAGCTGCCGCTGCCAGCTGGTCGCGCCCGGAGTCGTTCATGCTGGACACACCTAATGCGGTGAACGCAGCCACCGCCTTTGACTGCGCCTGGTCGGTCGCGTGCTGCGCAGCCGCGATTTCCGGTGACGCGACAGCGTCTTCCGCGGGGCGCAGGTCGGCTAACTCATGCCGCCCGGCCACCCCTGCGCGTAGCGCTGCGGACGCGGCTTGCGCGATCGAGGCGTGGATCGTCTCGGCGTCGAACGTGGCGACCGTGCGGCCCAGCTCGTCAGCGTTGCCTAGCGCGCTCACGCCACGTCCTCGTCCGCTGCGGTGGCGGTGATTCGGTACTTGCCGGAGTTCATTCCGCCGATGCGGAACACGATCCCGTCCCTGTTCCAGCGCCGGCCGATCAGCGGAGCGACCTGCGCGCGGGCGGCGCCACCGGTCGGGCCGCGGCGAGGCTTGCCTGAGCGCGTGACCTGCAGGGTGCTGCCGGCGGTGTTGCGCCGACGGAACTGCATTTGCGCCAACTCCGGATCCACGCACGCGTGTTCGATGGACGGGTGCAGCGGTCGCGGCTCGCCACGCATGTCGATGAAGTCCGCCCACCGGGCACGCGCCACTGCTACCGCACGGCCCAGGACTTCCATTGACGCCCAGCCGCCCTCTGGCAGCGGCACGCTCAGCAGCATTTGGAACTCACCCATGTCGCTGTCGTTGCGCCGCACGACCGGCACGCCCGACAGGTCGTCGATCTCCAGCCCTCCGTTGGAGAAGCGGTACAGGTACTGCCCGTGAATCCACGTGTTGAGCCATGCCAGCAGCGCGTCGGTCGTTGCGGTGGACGTCGTCGCATGTGACGCCGGCACCGGGTTGCCGTCCTCATCGACCGCGTGCGGCATCTTCATTCCGATCTTGCCGATCGCCATGAGCGTCGCCCGGGAAGGAGCTCCGCTGCCGAGAATCTCAAGCATTGCCGCGATCATGTCGCGCTGGCGCTCATCAACCTCCAGCAGACCGGTCTTCGCGTCGAGCACGTAGCCCGGCGGGACGAGCTTCCTGCCCGGCACCCACCGGCCCATTCGGAACCGCGCCACCCGCCCGGCCATCAACCGCTGCAAGATCGCGACCCGTTCCATCGCAGCGAAGGACGCCAGCATGTTGTACTGGAACTTGCCCGTCCGACGCCTCCGGGCCGGCCAACGCCAGCCGCTGGCTGCCGTGCCAAATAGCATCGACGTTCCCTACCAGCGCATGAAGCAGCAGCCCCGCCTGCTCCAGGGAGCGGATGACCCGCGACAGGTTCGCCGTGAATACGTTCCTCGGCCGGTACGCCAGCACCAACTCCATCAGCAGCCAGGTGAAGTCGTTGATCCGGTCGTCATTGTGGATCTTCGCCGCCGAGGCCATGCACCACACATGCACAGCCGGGCCGTACCGGAACACGATCACCGCTGTATTTCCGCGCCGCAGCCGACGCACCTGCACCGCCCGCCTCGAGCCAGCGTCGCCCTCCGCGACCTCCAGCTCGAACGAGCCGTCAGCGGTCATCGGCTCCATGCCCGCCTTGCGCACCTGCTCTATGAACGGCAGATGCCGCAGCAGCTGATAGGTCTGGTCCCGCATCCCGTCGAACATCATCTGGTCGTGCTCGTCGGACTCCCGAATGCTCACCATCCACTCGGGGCGGTCCTTGCCCTTGTCGAGGTCCCACACATCCGAGCCGTCGCTGGTCGTGTGCCTGCCGCTAGACGGGCTTAGGTCCGGCGATCGACGCGGATTGCGCTCACCCCTGCCGCGGGCGTCGTCCTGGCCGGTCTGGCGGGGGCCGCCGGGATGCGGTGGTTTCTTGGCCATGTGGGGGCTCCTTCGTCGTAGTGGGGGTCAGGCCTGTGTCGGCCGCGACGAGTAGCACTGCCCAGGAGTGCAGCACCTCGCGAGAGAGCGAACTGCCGGGGCTGGCTTCCACCTCCACACCGTCTCACTGTAGGAGAAAACCTACAGTTGTCAACGGCTCGATGACTGGAGCCTTATCCACAGTTCGCACTACTCATCGAGCCTCCGAAGGAAGTGATTCGAGCGGCACTGCAGAAGGTCCCCGTGGGGTTTCGGAGTGCAAGTAGCTTGGCAAGCCGTTACTCGGAGGACCCAGGCGGCGCGGCAAACCCGCAGGGCGAACGTCTTCTATAGTCGCCTGAGCCGTTCAGCACCTGGACATGAGGAGTGACTGTCGGACGGTGCGCCGTATGGAAGATGGCGACGTCACGGAAGAGCGTTACTTCAGCAACGAGCTCGCTGAGCTGATTGACGAGCTGCTCGCCGGCGGCGATCGCCCATGGCCGAGTGAGGTCGCCCTTCACTTCTCGCGTGTCAGCGGCGTGTCATTGGATGGCGGCAGGAGCTGAACGACACGCAAAGGTCGGTGCCTCACTTCGTATATGGGGCTCATCGCGATGGAGGGGTAGGTGAGGCCTGAAGTCGCGGTCTCCAACAGTGACCGGCCACCGTCAGCGCATGTCTGACGGCACCGAGGAACCATCTCATTCAGCCTTCGTCGTCGCGTTCCTCGTCGTTCCCGCGTCGACGGATCGTTCGCTCAGCGATTCCGTTGGAGAGCTTGCCCGTCATCGATCTGGCTCGGTCGACGGTCTCGTTACCGAGGCGCCTGGCGGTGTCGACGCCCTCTGCTCCTGTCCCGAGTACCTTGTCCCTCGCCTCCGCGGCCGCGTCCACCCATCGTCTGGCCTCCAATGACTGTCGCCCGCGTTCGATCCCGAGCCGTCCGTGGAAGTCGGCGACGGCGGTAGAGACATGGTTGGTCGAATGCACCACATCACGGGACGTGTGCGGGTATAGCAGCACCTTCGTGTTAGCCGCGCCAGCGGCTGCGTCCATGCGGGCCATCAGGCGCTCGGTGCTCCGTGAGATGAGTTGCAGCCGGTTCTGCCGGGCAGCCCGAAGCCCGAGGCGATGCCGGTCAAGCTCGTCCGGAGCTGCGTCCAGCACCCGGTCGAGTTCGAGCACTGCGAGCGCGTCCTGCAGTTGGAAGCAACGAGCCAGGACAGCGAGCCACTCCTGGACCTGGGACTCTGCCTCCTTGGACGTCTTGGCGAGATCGCCGATCTTGGTCTTGCGCTCCAATTTCTCCGCGAGTGCGTCGAGTTGACGTAACGCGTATGCCTGGGTTCGCGTGATCGTCACCGACGTGGCCTGCACCTTTGACCACGTGACCTCTGAGACCCGGCCCACCTGCTCTCTGATGGTCATGGCCTCCTCAATCACGAGGTCCACGCCGATCATGTCTGCCAACACCGCGTCCTTGTGGGCGCGGAGCACGTCGTCGACCTTCTCGTCGATCACCGCGAGATAATTGGTGATCTCGTCCATGGCCTGCTGCATCGCAACCTGCGCCATGATGCCCGCGACACTAGCCAGAAGTGCCGGGTTGGTCAGAAGCGAACCGGGCCCCTTCGCGAACTCGACGAAGGTCTTGACCTGGCCCTTGCCCCCGTTCACCACACCTGTTTCGAGGGCCGTTTTGGAGCTTTTCCTCAGCCCGTGCTTCTTGACAAGCTGGGCGGACTCCTTGGTCAGCTTCACCCAGCGACCTGAGTTGGCCGCGATCTCCGAACCTGCCTGTGCGGCTGCAGACCCGGTAGTGAGGGCGGTTCGGAGCCGCGGCAATCCGAGGTCCTTCGACGGCAGTCCCTCAGCGACGAGGAAGCGCTCGACAGCCGTCGGTTCTCCGATGACCGCCAGGCCATCGCCGTCGCTGATGAGCTGGATCTCGCTGTCCATCGCTGGCTCCTGAAGTCGGGAGGAAGGTGACTCTCACCGTGTCGGTGGTGGACCGGCCGGGGACGTCGCCGGAACAGTGCCATTGAAGTCTCGTTGGGACTCAGGTGGGTAGCAGCGCGCGGTCCGGTCCTCCGGAGCGGCGCCATTCGTCGGCGGGGGTCTGCTCGTCGTATTCGACGACGATGTTGTTGATCAGGTTCATCTCGGCCAACGCCTGCCGCACCTCTGCGGGGGTGACGTAGAAGAACTCCCGTTGGCGGTTGACGAGGTTGACTGCCTGGTCAGCGAAACGCTGGTGGAGCGCGGTCTCCAGGGCGACGGCGTCTTCGCTGAAGATGAGCGCGTGCGTGTCGAACCGGAAAGGCACTGACGCGTCGCCGAGCTCGCGGACGCGGTCCTCGGGTGCGACGCGGCGAGTCATGCCGATCTTGACCATCTGTTGGCCGAACGCGCCGATGTTGGAGATCACGTACACGTAGCCCAGGCGCATGTTCGACCGCCGGTAGGCGACCTGATCCAGGGCTGCGTTTACCGAGGAAAGTTGGGACCGGACCTGCGCTATGTGCTGCGGGTCGGCGCCGGAGGACTCCAGCCGGACGAGCGCATCGGCGTACTTGTCGCGGTCACGCTCGAGTTTGGCCTGCTCACGTGCGTACTCGGCGTCGGCGCGGGCCTGCTCGCGCTGCTGCTCACGCAACTCGCGCTGGTGCTCCTTCTCCTCCTCGACCTTGTTCAGATAATCCGAGGTGAGCTCGAGCTCGGCGCGCTTGAGTTGGTGGTAGTAGTCGGTGACCGCGATGGACATGGTCTGCCCTAGTCGCGCGATGGTCGAGCGGGTGGTGTCGAGCCGGGCGAGGGCCGAGTCGAGCTTGTACGGCCGCATTGTGCGTACTGCGTGGTCGGCGTCGGCGTTGTAGGCGCGCAGCATCAGCTTGGACACCTCGTTGACCATCTTGCGGCCCTGCGCGGCGGAACCGTTGACGGTCCAGCTCGTGGAGCCGGTGACGGCGTTGCCAACTTTGGCGGCGATCTTGATGCGGTCTCGTAGTTGGTCGAGCTGTGCTTTGTAGGCGATGGAGTCGTCCAGGCGGTGGCGGTAGTTGTAGATGCCGACCTCGGTGAGCTCCATGTCTCCTTCGGCGACGGCGATCGCCGCGCGGACCTGCTGGAGGCGCTGCTCGAGCCCGGCGAGGTCTGCGCGGCGCCGCTCGGCCTCGGCGGACAGGTCGGCGATCTCGCCGACCAGCCGACGGCGCTCAGCGTCGAGTGCGGCGTTGTCCATCGCACCGGTCGCAGTCAGCAGCCGGCTCAGCTCGGCGTTCTGCGCTTCGAGCTGCGCGCGCTTGCGTGAGGTGAACAAACCCCGCCGGCCCTGCTGACCCTGCTCCGGCGTCCACTGCGGTCCGGGCTGACCGGGATACGGCTGAGCCGGGTAGGCGGGCGGCGCCGCTGGATAGGGCTGGTGGGCGGGCTGCTGCGGTGGGGGCGACGGCGGGTGGCTTTGTGGCTGAGGTGCTGGCGGAGGGTAGCCCGGCGCCTGCCACTGGGGTTGGGGCTGCGGCATGGCCGGCTGCTGCTGTGGCGCTGGTGTCGGGGCAGGGCTCGGCGCTGGCGCCGCCGAGGGAGCCGAGTCCGGTGCCGCAGCGGTGCCGGGATCGTCGACGTCAACGCCGAATTCGGTGACGAGCGCGGCGAGACCTCCGGCGTAGCCCTGCGCGAGCAGCCGTAGCCGCCACGCGCCGGCGCGCCGGTACACCTCCAGCAGAATCATCGCTGCCAGATGCGCGTCGGCCTGGAACGAGGCCGCGGCCAGCGGCGTCCCGAATGTATCGGCGACGGTGACCGTGAGCAGCCCGGGCACCGGTGCCTCCAGCAGCCCGCCGGCGGCGCCGAGGACGACACGGTCGACGTCGGCGTCCAGACGGGCCGGTGAAATGGTCAGCCACTGCGGCGCTTGAGATCGACCGGTCCAGGTGACGCCGCCGTCGGCGCTGGCCGGGTTGTTGTAGAAGACGAGGTCGTCATCGGTCCGGACCTTGCCGTTGTCCCCGACGAGCATCGCGACCAGATCCGGTGTCGTCCCTGCGGCGGTCAACCCGACAGTCAGACCAGCTGCAGCGGTCGGGCCAAGGTCAGACAACGGCAGTGCTTCACCAGGGCGCAACGCGCGAGCAGCGGTCATGGTGGCCGACGGTCCTTCCATTGAGGCGGCTTTGCGACGATCTTGCCCTTTGCCAGGGTAGGGCTTCACCTGGGTGGAGGGGGCGTAGCGCCCCTGACGCGAGAAAGCATCGTCCACCAGGTGCGTCCGTGACGGCGTCACGGGTCCCAGTCTTGGAATCCACGTACAGCTTTGAAGCTGTCACATCCAGCACCGAGCCGGGCATGGTGCGTGCGCCAGCCCTAAGCAGCGTTTCGTCGTGAGAGCTACGAGTCTGGCGCGAGTTGGGCAACGTGACGTGAGCCTTTCTTGTAGTATATGTACTACAAAATTGAGTGAGATGGGTGAGGTGTGGTGGCCGAGGGTGGTGATCGGCGAGTACTTCTGGGACTTATCCGAGAAGCAGTTACCGACGATTTCTGGCTGGGGGAGCCTGCGCATGCGCTGTTGGCATTCCAGAGCGAGGAAGTGGTGGCCGCTTTGGTGACTTTCCTGCTTCTGCTGGCCGGGGCACTCGATGAGGAAGCCGATAATGTGCTGGTAGCTCCGTCACTGGCCCCGGGCGCGGTGGCGCGTGCGTCGCCGGAGGGTTTCCTGGCCATGTGTGACTTGCCCCTGTTCCAGGCTCTTGCCGCGGCGATGGAGGAGCACCGACGGTATAGAGGTCCTAGTTCGGGGAAGGAGAGTCCGGGCAGGGAGCGCGGCTGAGCCTTAGGCCCGCGGCCAGAGTCGGGTGTTGAGGAAAGCCTCGGCGCGAACGATGGTGTGCAGGTCGGGCAGGGTGGCGCCATTGCTGACGATGTCGTAGTAGGTGCTGCGGGCGATGCCGAGGCCGTCGCTGACCTGGGTGACGTTGAGGCCGGCCTCGGCGACGACGTCTCGGAGGCGGCCCGCGATCTGGGCGGCGACCAGCACCGTCTGCGGGGTGTCGTCCTGGAACGGGCCGTCGGGCCACACGCCGTCGGGGGCTAGGTAGCCGTTGGGTGGTCCCAGGACTCCGCGGCGGCGTGGCATGGGCGAAGTCTGCCACGCCGCGCCGACAGGGACTGATCACCGACGGACACCCATCTCGTTCAGCTGAGAAGGGTCACGCATTGTCCTCGGGGAAGAAGCTGACCTGCAGCACCCGCTCGATGCGGACGACCGCGTCCAGATCTGCCCAGGCGAGGCCGCGCAGCATCCGCGACGCCCACGGGGCGGTCATCCCTGTCTCGCGGGCCAGGCGGGCGATGCTCCAGCCTCGCCGCTCCAACTCTGCGCGCACCGCTGCGGTGTACTGAGCTGCCGCTTCGGTCAAGACCGGCGCGTCAGGTCCGAACGGGCCGTCGGGCCAGGTGCCGCCTTCGGCGAGGTAGGTGGCTGGCGGGCTGTATTGACGGGCCACGACCCCTCCCTTCCCGGTCGGGGCGCATGATGACAACCTTAGTGTAGGTCTAAACCTACGTTTTGCCAACCGGGCTTGGTGTCGAGTGAAGCCCCGCGCGCCTCGCACTACCAAGGGCGCTTGGCACTTTGTGATGGGATTGTGGCGGCGGCGAGCTTCTCGACGATGGTGGAAGCCATCGCTCGGACGACTCGCCGTATCGGCCGTCGGGCTGACCCGCTGGAACGGGCGGTGAAGTACGGCGAGCTCATCGCCGTCCTGCAGGAGCAGGTGAGCCTGGTCGCGGCCGAACGGGACGCAGCCATCACCGAGGTGCTGGCGACCGTGCCGGGCATGTCGCACCGCCAGCTTGCTGCCCGGCTGGGCATCTCCGCTCAACGAGTCGATCAGCTAGCGAAAATCGCCCGCGCCGGAGGCCGCCCCCGGAGCTAGAGCCGTCGGTGTCACCTCCTCGCATTTCAGACGGGCAGCAGCAGTGCGCGGTCGAGCCAGCAGGAACTGCGACATTCGTCTGCCGGGTTAGTTCGTCGTACTTGACGACGATGTGGCCGCTGAGGTTGAGGTCTGACCAGCGCCTGCCGAACTTCGAGCCGGCGCTTCGATGATCCCCAGCGCTGAAGTGCTGCTCTACCGTACGGAAATGATGGGCACTGCGGCTACCGTGCCCGGTATGGACTTGGTTGTGGCCGCAACCCCCGGTACCTGGCGGGTACCTACCTACCCGCAGTTGGCCGACGCGAAAGCTTGCGCGACCGCCGCGCTGAGCGACGTGGGCGACTGGCCCGTCTCTGATCGGCTTGCGGCCTACTACGAGTTGCGCGGCAACTACGCCGGAGCGAGCTTCACCCAGCTCCAAGACGCCCACCGGTCCTCGGCAGACTCACGTCGCATCACCGTGGCCGACCTACACGCAGTGTCGCTGCTGTCCGTACGCGTCCCGCCGGCTGTCACTCGAGCACTCATCGACAACATCGACGGTCACACAACGAAGGTCAACGGCGCACTCGCCGCGCTCGACAACCTCGGCGTACGGCACTTGCGCGACGCCGGGCCCGACGCGCTCCAGGCGATGGATGGCGTCGCCACGGCGTTGATGGCCGCATGCCGACGCCGCGGCACCAAGAGCACAAGCAACCCATGGGCATGGGTACTTGTGTCCAAGATCGCCGCCCGCAAGGCACCGGATCTGTTCCCTGTCCGCGACAGCATCGTGTGCACCGCACTCGGGCTCATCGGCCGCGGCAAACCTCAAGGAACCTGGCGCATCGACTGGCAGGTGTACCGGGCACTGCTACTCGACAACGACGTCCGGTCCGCCATCATCGCCGCGCAAGACGGACTCGCCGACCGGACCCGGGCGGATTACGGACGAGAGCAGGACGAGCTTCGCGTGCTCGACGCCGCCCTGTGGACCTACGAAATCTGGCGCATGGACGCCTAGAAGAAAGCAACGAAGACCGCTGTCTCCGGGTGACCGTCGACCCGGCGCGCCTATCGTGCGGCAAGCTCTGGCAGAGATATAAGGGAAGGTCAACGTTGCTGCGCCCGGTCGTCCTCACCCGGCACAGTGCCCAGAGGTGGAGAAGGCCAAGCGGGTACGGAAGGAGCTTGGCATGGACGCCGACCCCGATGTCGTGGTCATTGACGCGCGGGCGAACAAGCCGTCCGCGTCGAAGCTGTAGCGGCGATGCGGTTCGCGGCGACGGTGATGATTGAGCAGCAGGGTCCACCGGCCAAAGAGGCCGAGAGGCAGCAACGGGGGCAGTAGTGGTGATCGACGGTCGGCCCGAGCTCGTGCACGTCCGCACACGACGCGCGGTGCGGGAGCTGATGAGCGACACCGTGCTGCGTGACATCGACGGTATGTGGCAAGACGAAGGATTTGCCCCCGGAGCAGAGGACCCCGATGTCGGCGGTCAGCGAGTGTCGCGGTTCCAGTCCTATCTCGACCAGGTCGACTGGACCGACCATTTGCACGTGGCTAGGGCGCTGCGGGTGTTCGAGACCGCGCTGACCGACTTCGACGAGCAGCACCTGGCCGGTGTGCGCCGTGCTCTCGAGAGGGACGGCTACACCCTCGCCGAGGGGCGCATTACGGGCGGGCCGATCGCGATGACCGTCAGGGAGGGGTCGCTATCGGCTGTGGAGGATCCGGGGGCTATCCGCGAGCACCTGGACCGCATCTCTCGAGCGCTGGCCGACGACGACCCGGCGCAGGCCATCGGCTCCGCGAAGGAGCTCATCGAGTCCACCGCCAAGCTCGTGCTCCGCACCCGCGGGCAGCAGGTCAGCGACCGCGACGACTTCCCCGAGCTCGTGCGTGCCGCGCAGACCGCGCTGGAGGTCCACCCAAAACAAGCGACCCCCGGTCCGGACGGCTCTGACGCGGTCAAGCGCATCCTCGGCGGGACGACAGCGGCTGCGCTCGGCGTGAACGAGCTACGCCGTCGGGGCTTCGGCACCGGGCACGGCGACGCCGGCCGGCGGCCCGGGCTGGGGCCAAGGCACGCGCACCTGGCGGTGTCCTCGGCAAAGTTGTGGTGTGAGTTCATGCTCGACACGCTCGCCGACCCGGCCGCGCCTTGGCGCAAGCACACCGAGGGGGAGGCTGCGTCATGACAACCGACAGCTGGTCTAGTGAGGAGGCGCCCTACCCCGTCGCACATGCCGACAAGGTGTGGATGCCCGGCGACATCGCCGAGGGCGACTACTTCCGACGTCGCGGCTACCTCAAGGCAGCGCGCATGCTCATCCACGCCTGCGACAACCGGTCCGGCGAGCATCTGCTGCTGCCGGCGCTGGGTGCTACCGGCAGTACTTCGAGCTGCAGCTCAAAGAGCTCGCCCGTATCGGGCGCGCCATCCGCGCCGACGCCGGCCAGGACGGGCGCGGGCACCGGCTTGACCTCGCCGACATCACCGCAACGCTAACGCACATCAACACAGTCGAAGGGCGAAGCGAGCAGCAGGCAAAGGCTCACGCAAATAGGGACCTGGCCAAGTTGAAGGCGGCCGTCAACGAGCTCAACCACCTCGACCCGGCCGCGGTCACGTTCCGTTACAGCTACCACGTCACCGAGGACGGCACCAGGACTCCGACCGTCGCGCAGGGCTTCTGGCTCGACCTTCCCGTCACGGTCGCGCTGCTGGAGGCCGGGGCGGTGATCGCCGAAGGCGCCGACACCTATCTGGACGTGTGGCGCTCGCATTACGCCGATTACCTCGCGGACATGGCCGACCTCGAAGCCGAGTACGCGTCCAAGTATGCCGACATGGTGACCGACAACGACACCGGTCCGTGGGACTGAGGGGTGGCGGTCGCATGAAAGAGCTTCCGGCTGGGTACCGTCACAGCTAGTACCGCGTGTCTTGTCGCTAGGAGTCCACGCGCTTACACAAGAAATTGACCCACATGTTCGTGGGGTGTCGCGAGCATTCAAGGACGCGACTTTCAATGCGTTTCCGCGATGTTCGCACGATTCCAAAGCCCGAATCAGCGAGCATGGATGTGAATGCTTCCTCGTTCGGGTAATGTTGAAATGTACGTCCGACGGTCGATCGACCGGCAACCTCTGCAGCGCTTTCAACTCTGAGTCCAAGTGGAGATACAATCGCATTCACAAGGATGCGACCATTGGGCTTTAAGACCCGCCGGAATTCCGATAAAACGGAGGGCATGTCGGACGCAGTAATGTGTACTGTCGATGCGCACGCCCAGATCGCATCTATGCGTGTGTCGCCGATGCCAAGGTGGCGCATATCCATCACCAACGTAGACCCCGCCGCAGCCTGGTCATTCTCAACAACGATCCGCGCCATTTCCGAGGAGAAGTCAACCGAAATGACTTCATACTGTAGTGCTCGCAGCTGGCGCGAGTACTGCCCTGGCCCGCATCCAACATCTAGTACGGTCGAACCCACTTTTAGTGATGTCCTAAACATTTTAAGGAGGTCAACATCTAGTGTTTCCTCCGTCCATATTGAGGCGTATCGTCGAGCAATCTGGTTGTATGCGTCACGCGTCTGGAGATAAGCGTTATCGGAGTCGATCATCCTGCGCCCGCCAGTGCTCTCGAAATGCATTGAGCAAATACTTGATCCGTAAACCGAAGGCTCGCTGAACCCTCCGTGTATGGAATCCGGAACACTTCAAAGGTTGACTTAGTCGACCAAAGAAAGTCGCTTAGAGCATTCAGTCGAATGAGTACACTAGAGTCCGGACGGAAGAACTCGCGGCTAGCGAGGTGCACGGTGCGAGGGTCCTGATGCTGCACCGGGTCAGGTGATGACTGAAGCGCTATAAAGGTCTCCAACTCGCACGAAATGAAATCTCCGGAGCGGACGAACCGCCTTGTTTCAGCGGGGCCGATCAACGTTACGATGTTGTGCGGAGCTACGTCTATTGCTACCTTCACGGCCATTGATTTTGCGTGACCTAGGACCGCTATGATTTGACGACGCTGCAACTCTGGAATAGCGAGGTATCCCGAAACGTGCACCACATCTGCACCTTCAAGGTGCGGTTGAAGCCGTGCAAGGGAAAGGTCATTCTGACCACTCGCGCCACGGTCGGCAATCACAATCCGACGGTCTCGATCTTGGTATATCAACACCGCTTGGCCCGTCGGATAATGCGCATCAAATTCCAAGTCGCAAACCAAGCCGGAGCTGACCAAGTTATTCATCAATATCTGCCCGATAGGGTCCGGCGATCCGTCACGCCCACCAATCCGCCCGACAATTACCGTAGGATCAAATCCGACAGTGAGTGCGGCCTGCGCGAAGAACACTCCATTCCCGCCTGGTAACATCTGAATCGAACCAAAGTTGACCCCCACCAAGGCATTCGGCGAGAAGAGATCGACGCCGCAACCCGTGATCACGGTATCCAGCATGACGTCGCCTATGGAAACCGCCTTAGGCATGGCATCCTCGCCATCGACGCTGTATGAATCTACGAGCGTCGGCGATAGGAGTACGGTTCTCTCGGCGCATAGTTGAGCGGGCGCGGACATTGCAAGCAACCCGTGGCACCGCTGATAAGGTCGAAATCAAGCCACTATTCCGGCGGTGTTTGCCTTGGAGCGGGTGACTGGGCGCGGCTTTCAATCCCTATGTCCCTTTGAGCATCAACGCGTAGAGCGTTGACACCGCGGCCCGTGCCGTCCTTGATCGCTACAGAACCACTCCGTGAACGAAGATCTTGCGCGTCAACTGCGGGTCGCTGTTCAGGATCGCGACGCGCAGTGAAGCGGGCACCGGGCAGGCGAGCGGATACCCGTCCAGGACCACGTCGCAACACCAAGATGACCGTCAAGATCATGGCGATTCCTACGGCGGTCACAACAGAAATCAGTACCCACCCGTCCATCTCCACGTAAACCACCCTTCCGTGCAATAGCGGGTCACAACGACCCAGGCTCTACGCCTTCAAAACCCCAGATGGTCAAAGCCTGGGGTCACCAAATCAGGACCGGACTCGGTAAGTGAGCATAGTCGAAGACGAAGCAAATCAGCGTCGGGATCACGTATCGACTCGAGCAGAGCCACAGCCTCGCCCAAGAGTTGGACTGCGATCTCCCACTGCTGCCGATTTAGATTTGCCTCACTTTGCCCAGCGAGACTCCAAGCGGTTCCCCAGATATCTCCGATCCTCCGGCGAAATGCGGCCGCATCACCGAGCAGGTCGGCAGCTTGGTTGTAATTGCCCGCGTCAAGTTCGACCTTGCCGACAAAGTGACGGGTGCGGCCCTCACCCCACGGGTCCGCGACGGTGGACCGAACGTCGAGAGACCGGCGGAAGTATGTCCGCGCCGCCTCAAAATCGCCGCGGGCAAGCTCGGCCTCTCCGAGGTTGCTCAATGACCAGCCCTGCTTATGCGCACTGCCAATGCGCAGGCCAAGCCTGTAAGCTTCATCGAACCGGGCTATGGCGCCGGCGAAATCACCTTGATCGAGCAAGGCGGCACCAATACCATCGAGTGCCGTTGCTGCGCCGAACTCATCGTTGAGCCGCAGTCGTATCTCGTACGCCTGGGAATGGTAGGCGACGGCACGCGACGCATCGTGCGTTTGTCGCATAAGCGTGCCTAAACCGTTCAGGACGTGAGCCTGTCCCGCCACATCGGCATCAGCCTGGGCCGAGTCGAGAGCCACTAGGTGGGTCGACTCCCATTCGGTCCAGTGCTTCCGAATGTTATAGAAGCCCCGCATCGACACCGCCATACGCCATGCGAGGTTATGGAATCCGTACTGAGCGGCATCGTGAACTGCGCTCGCGAAGCTCGTACGTTCCCTCTCACACCAGGCCATCGCGGTCTCGTATACCCGGAATTGCTTCACGTCGGCGAGATCGGCTTGCAGCCCCCTAGGCAGTACGCGTTCCGGCATTAGGATATTGCTGGCCGCCGTTGAGCTGCCCAAATACCACGCAGCCATTCGGCGGATAGCGGAAGATCGTGTCTCTTCCGTCTCGTCCGCCATGGCACGACTGCGTGCGAACGTGCGAAGCAGGTCATGAAGGTAGAAGCGATCCTCCTCAGCCTCATTTACCAGACTTGCGCGGACCAACGAGTCGATGTTGTCGTCGACCGTGGACGCGCCTGTGAGGGCTCTCGCTACATCGATGCTGATCGTGGCAGCGTTGGGCAGTCCCAACAACCTGAAAGTTGTCGCCTGACGGGCAGTCAAGCCGTGATACGACCAGGCGAAGATCTCATCAAGATGCGGCGTGTCGGCAGCTCCGCTGCGCAATGCTCCGAGCAGGGCACCACCATGTGAATTTCGAATCTCGTCGACGAGTCTTGAGACTGCCAGATGCGGGCGCCCAGCCATTCGCCCACCTACCAAATTTAGGGCGAGAGGCAGGAACCCGCAGCTTCGCGACAGCTCCTCGAGAGCCTCGGGTGCTTGGAAGAAGCGCCCAGACCCCGACAGCTCGTCGAGCAAAGTCATGGACTCTTGGACGCTTAGAGGTGGCAATGTGATTGACCTGAGCGGGGCTCCGACATCAACCGATGTGATGCGATTCCTACTCGTGATGATTGTAGTTAGCCCCTCGCCGGCCGCAAGAAGCGGCTCGACTTGAGATGCATCGCGCGCATTATCAAGAAAGATAAGCATGCGCCTATGGTGGACTAAAGTTCGAAACAGCGATGCAAGATCGTCAAGCCCCTGTGGGATCTCGCTAGTAGGAAAACCGAGCGCGCGTATGAATCTGACTAGCGCGGTCGCCGGCGGGACGGGATCACGGAAGTCAAATCCGTGAAGATCGATATATAGGTCTCCGTCCACAAAAGATTCACGACGCATATGCGCCCAGTGCAGCACCGTGGCGGTCTTTCCTATGCCGCCCATTCCGTCGATCGCCGATATGATAGTTGGGTTCTGTCCGGGGCTGCAAAGACGATCAAGTTCTTCCAAAATGTCGGTGCGCCCTACAAATGGCGATGGGGCAGGCTTTAGCTGTCGAGGACGTAACATCCAATCAGACGACGCAAATACGTTGATAACGCCAGGGCTGATAACAGACTGCATAATCGTTGCCGAGTCGCCCGACGCTGAGGCGACAAGAGCAACGATGTCACCTTCGGCTTCAACTTGATCGAGCGATAGATGGGCATCAGGTGGAGACGCCTGATACGGGTTAGGATCCGACTCTGCCCGGCCACTTGGACCACCAGCACCACGTAATCCTTGCCAGAATTTACCTTTGCGCGGCATCGCGGGTATAAGTCTCTTGTTCCAGAGTCTTCGGTCCTATCACTTAGCCCTCACAAATCAGAGATTCGGTGGTTTAATGCCAGCGACTCAGGAATGACTTGGATAGCATCCAGTATCGCCTTGCGTGCGTTGGGAATCAGGTCGTACTGTGCAACCTTTTCGGCCGGGGTCCACTCCCAAGAGCTAATGAAGTCTGTTTCATCCTGATTCGATGAGGTCGGTGTCCCGGCGAGGGGAACGCAAAGACGGAGCACCGCAACCACAGTCGGCGAGTCGACAGCCGCGCCAAGCCGCCAGGACCACATCGATAATGGGATGCCTACCCAGACATGGAGGCCCACCTCTTCCAGGACCTCTCGCTTTAGATGATCATCAAGTGATTCGGCAGACTTTAGCCGTCCACCTGGGACTTCCCATCGATACGGATTGTGGACGTCGCCCGGACCCTTCTGTATCAGCAGAACGCAGCCGTCGCGGACAATTAGCGCTTTCTGTGCGAACTGGACCGTGAATGTCACGAGATCTCCTCGAGTCTGGGTGTGGGCTCAATTGCTGGGTCCAGTTTGAAAGGATCACTTAGATGCGCCTGAAATGCTGAGCTGTCTCGAAACAAGGCGATGGTCTCCATAATTTGAGTGCCCAGACTGGCAACCTCCGAGAGAAGCACCATGTCCTTCCAGTTCCAAAGGATTCCTGAAGTCGAATCGCGCCGCGCAACTAATCGACGCAGCACTTGACTGGGCGGATTCGGATGAAACGAAACCGCCGCCCGAACGTTGGGAACTTCAACAAATAGATATCCTGAATGTTCATTCTCAACTGCGCATAACGCGTTCACGCCTGGGTGCGGCTTAAATTTGAAGGCGGTTGTGATTCTCTGCCACGCGAACTCATCAGACTCGACCACGTGCAGGTGCGCGTGGTCGATCCCGCACGGATCCTGATCCCCGGAGCGGTGATGGCACTGGCCGTGTTCGAACATGAGGACCGGCCCCCCGAACGCCGCCGAGATTGCTCGGCTTGCCGCGTAGGCGCTATCAGCTAGCTGCCTTCGCTCCAGCGACGTAAGCTGCATGACGGAGAGCTCATGACGGTTGGGGACGACCAAGCAATGCCCACGTCCGATGGGAGCAACATCGGCGACGACGGCAATCAACGAGCGCTGAGCAAGTATCTGTTGACTGCGCTCAACGTTCGGCAGCACCTCTTCAAAGGGCGTCCCGGGGCGGCCGGCCAAGATTTCACATATCAGACACGGCGCACTAGATGCCCTTTGCATGCGTGACCCCCTAGCCGTTGTGCGGCGCTGCCGCAGCATCAATCCTAGGGTTCTTATCGTTCTTAGGAACGAGAGATCCCTACCGCTCGTCTGTCGATTAGGCGGAGACCCCGGCAATGAGCCGCGAGGGTGCCCGAATACCGGGAGACACCGGCAGGCCCTCTGCTAGTCGGCTCGTGCCGAGCAGGGCGTTGGATTTAGGCCAGCTGACCGGCTGGCCGTGAGGTGAGTGCCCGCAGCTGATCGGCGTCGCGGGGGAGCTGCTGGACGTAGGTGCGTTGGGTGGTGGCGGGGTCGGCGTGCCCGAGCGATGCCTGCACCGTATGCGGCTCCAGGCCGTAGCCGCCACGGGCGGTCGGGGCGAGGCTGTAGGTGGCGTAGGAGTGCCGGGCCCAGTGGAAGGTCCAGGTGTCCTTCCAGCTGCAGGCTCGGGCTGCGTCGGTGGCCAGGTGGGAGAGCTTGTCGGCCCAGTTCGTGATGCCTGGTAGCGGTGGGAGGAGCCAGCCTGCGTGTGGCCCCCGCCGGGTCCGGGCGTCGGCGATGAGGGAGCGGGCGTTCTCGTCACCGTCCGCCCACAGGTCTGCGGTGCGGGCCTTGTGATTTTTGGGCAGGCGGGTGGCTGGCCAGGGCCGGTTGCGGTCGAGTTGTGCTCCGATGGCGACGGTGAGCTGGTCGGGGTCGATGTCGTCGGCTCGCAGCGCGGCCAGTTCCATGATGCGGGCACCGCAGTGGAAGGCCAGCAGTACCAGCCGGCGGCCGTAGCCGGGATAGACCCTTTCGAAGGCCTCGGCGTACTCGTATATCTCGTCGGGGTCCGGGCACAGGTCGATGGTGATGCCGGTGGCGTTGTCGCCGTCGCGGCTGATGGCAGCCTGCTTGGCGGCGCGCACGACGTCCCGGCGCATCCTGGTCGGCCCGAACGGCTCGGACTGGAAGTAGCCGTGGTGCATGCCGAATGTCATCAGCGCCCCGAGGGTGCGACCGATGGCGGACAGGGTGCCGACGCTGGCGCCGTTCTCGACCGCGGCGGCGAACACCCTCGCCCAGTGCAACTCGGCTAGGTCGCTGCAACGGGCGAGCGCGACCTGCTTCGGCATCCAGCAGTTCCAGTTGGACCGGTACTGGACCCAGGTGCCGCGCGGGGCGCCCGCGTTCTGCAGGTGCGCGATGAACGCTTTCATCGCCATGAACGCCGGTTCGGTGTAGTGGGTCTCCAGCGGGCCGCCGCCGCGGCCGAGGCTGATGATGGCCTCGGCGAAGGACTCAGCCTCGACGGTAGAGCTGGCCCGGTAGTACCGGCGCGGCCCGACGCCGGCCAGGCCGCTGGGGTAGAACGCGACCCGGTTGTCCTTGTCGACGCGGGCGGGCACGGCGCCACGCGGAGTGTGCTCAGACATGCCACACCGGACCCGTGCTGCTCGCGCTCTGCGCGGCGGCCTTGGCCGCTGGTCTACCTGCCGGTGGCTTGCGCCGCCGGGTGGCGCCGGCCGGCTCTGGGACGGCCTCGGCAGGGGCGTCGTCCTCGTCGTTCGCTGAAGCCCTCGGCGTGGAGTCGCAGGCCAGCCAGCGGGCGATGCTCGCCGGCGCCCAGCGGGGCACGGTGCCGAGCAGCCGCGGCGCTGGAAAGCTCGGGTCCTCGTCGCGGATGGTCTTGAGGTGCCGCACGCTGATCTGCAGGGCGGCGGCGACGTCCTCCAGGGTCCAGGAGAACCGGGCGGGGGAGCCGACCGGCAAATGCGTGCACGGCAGCAGGTGGTCGGGGACAGTGAGGTGAGTTGTCTCGGTCATCGCCAGACCTGTCCGGCGTAGCTCGATTCGCGCAATCAGCCCCGGCACCGGGCGGCAGGCATCGGCAGGAGGGGGCATTGAGCGGAATGGGTTCTGCGCCAGCTGTGCGCCAGCCGCGCCGCCGACAGCCGCGAAACCGGGGCGCGAACGGGCCTTCTGCAGATCACCCAGATCTACGAGGGCACCAACCAAATCAACCGGATGGTCATCGCCCGCCAGTTGCTGAAGTAGCTCGCTGGCGAGGAAGTCGCAACCGACAGCTCGAGACGGTTACCGCTCCCGGACGGCGTAGGTCAGGTGGGTCACCCGCTGAGTCGGCTCCGCGCGGACCGGCTCCAGGGCCACGCGGCCCGCGTCCACGCCCTCGAACAAGCGGATTCCGGAGCCGAACAGCATGGGTGAGAGCGCGATCGAGAACTCGTCGATCAGGCCGGCGTTCACGTACTCCAGGATCGTTGCACCGCCGCCCGAGATGCGGACGTCTCGGTCGCCGGCGGCCTCGCGGGCCTGGTCGAGCGCGGTCTCGATACCGTCGTTGACGAAGTGGAAGGTGGTCCCGCCCGGCCGCTCCCAAGGATCACGCTTCTCGTGCGTCAGGACGAAGACCGGCGTGTGGAACGGCGCCTCCTCCGGCCACGACCGCTCGCCGGCGTCGAACATGCGCTTGCCCATCACGTTCGCGCCGGTGCGCTCGAACGTCTCCCGCACGATGTCGTTGTCGCGCCCCTCCTCGCCGCCCTCGCCGAGCTTCAGGTTCTCCCGGAGGAACCGCTGTTGGAACATCCACGCGTGCAGTTCCATCCACTGCTGCCCCATCAAGTCCTCGGGGGACTCAGGCGCGATGTACCCGTCCAGCGACATCGACACGCTGAAGAACACCATTCGGGCCATCAGTCCTCGATTACCTTCTGAACGATTTCGGTGACGTAGGCAGCCAGGTTGCTCAGGGTCTGCTGGCCGCCCTCGATTGCGTGGTACTTCTCGACCGCCTCGTCGCGCTGCTCTCTGGTGACGAACACCGTGCGCATCTCGATCCGGGTCGCCGCGCCCTCGGGTTCGAACGTGAGGACCGACTCGAAGGCGTTGGGGTCGTCGCGGGACTCCCCATGCAGCAGCGCGATCCGCTCCGGCGGGGCGATCTCGGCCCAGGTGATCCACTCCTGGTAGTCCGTCCCGTCCGGTCCGTGCATCACGAAGTCCCACTCCCCGCCGACGCGGAACTCGAACGCCCGCGTGGTGGTGCTGAAACCCTCCGGTCCCCACCATCGCGTCAGGTGCCGGACTTCGGTGAACGCCTCGAACACCAGCTCCCGTGGGGCACTGATGACCCGCGAGATCACGATCTCGCGGTCGGCCGTCGCTGACTGCGCCGGCGCGTCCCGTCCTGTGGTTGCCATGGGTCACTCCTCCTGTCTTTCCTGCTTGAGGTCCTGCACATAGGCGTCCAGCCGGTCGAAGCTCTCGTTCCAGAACCGCTCGAACCCGCTGACCCACTCATGGACAGGTCGCAGCTCGCGCGGGTTAAGGCCGTACAGGCGCTGCTTGCCCGCCTTGCGGTCCTGCACCAGCCCGACCTTCCGGAGCACCCGCAGATGTTTGGACGCCCCGGGCAGGGTCATCCCCAGCTCCAGGGCCAACTCGGTCACCGGCCGCTCACCCGCCTGCAGCAGCACCAGGATCTCCCGGCGCCGCGGCTCGGCAATCGCGTTGAAGACGTCCGACGTCGTCGCGGCGCGTGCCATGAGCGCCATCGTATACCCATATAGGCAAGTGTTGACCTCGAGGGCAAGGCCGGTCCTGTCAGATGACGACCCCGGCCCCTTGTCAACGTGAACTGCTCTCACGACGCAGGGTCGGTCCGATACCCCGCCCTGTCCCGCAAGGCCTGAGCGCCAGCCCGCGCCTCAGCTGGTGGCGCGCTCCACCTGGATGTGGCCGGCTTCCAGGTCCACGTAGATGGTGATCGGCTGCCCGGTCACCCCGGCCGGCGGCGTGAGCTCCTGGTGGACGTCCATGCCGTCGAGGTGCTCAGCGGTGTCGTAGTCGCTGCCGTCGGTGATCTCGCCCAGGTGGACGTCAGCGATCACCGTGGCGTTCAGGCCGGCCGGCAGCAGCACCCGCACCTCTCCGGCGGCCTGCCGGATGTGCACGGTGCGGGGCGTGGAAACGGCGCCCAGGGCTGTCAGGTCAAAGGCGGCCCGGCCGGCGAACTGGTGCCGATCGACCAACTGCTCGGCCGTGGTGGGCTTCCACGCGGCCTCGCCCGAGCCATCGGTCAGGCTGGTCCGGGTGCCGCCCAGGGCGAACACGGCCGCCGTCAGGATCACGATCGGAACCAGCAGCGACAGGGTCGAGCGCCGGGTCAGCAGGCTCACCAGCAGGCCGGTCCCCAGCACCGCCAGGCCGACCCAGAGGTAGGCCGGGAACGGCACCCGGCTGAACCCGTCCAGCAGGGCCACCACGGTCCAGGCGATCGCCAGGCACAGGACCACCCCGACCTTGATCGGCCGCCGCCGGCGGACCCGCTGGCGGTGCGCGGCCCCGGCCTCGCTCAGCCAGGCCTGCATCGATCGCCGGGTGTCGTTCAGCGGCGCGATCAGCGGCGCCCCGGCGGCCGTGGCGCCTGCCACCGGCGGTGACCACTCCAGCGTCGGGCTCTCCGGCGTGCCGGGCTTGCGCAGGTCAACCCTAGCCGCGGCGGGGGCGGCAGCCCCGGCCTGCTCGTGGCCGGCGCCCGAGGCGGAGCCAGAAAGGGGCGCCGGGCCCGGAACGGGCGAGGAACCCGGCGCTGAGGCGTCGAAGCGCTCAAGCCGGCGGATCAGCACCAGCATCAGCACTGCCATCAGCAGGATCGCCGGGAAGGTCGGTCCCGGTGACCACCACGAGAACCAGCCCACCCACAACACGACCGCCCCGCCGATCAGCACCAGCCACGGCGGCACCCGACGCACCCGCAGCGCCAGGATGGCCTTGTCCAGCGCCGAGGTGTCGACCTCGGGCTCGGGCACCAGCAGCCAGGCCAGGCCGTACATCACCAGGCCGACGCCACCGAAGAACGACAGCACCGCGAACAGCACCCGGAAGATCACCGGGTCCACGCCGAAGTACTCGCCCAGCCCGCCCGCGACCCCGGAGACCATCCGGTCAGCGCGGCTGCGCCGCAGCCACCGGCGCGGGCCCGACTCGCCAGGGCCGGGCCCGTAGGACGCCGGCCGGGCAGGCCACAGCGGCGGCGGCGGGGTGGGAGGGACGTTCCCCGAGCCGGGCGGTTGGCCGGCCGAGCCGGGATCAGTCATCGTCATGCCGTTCAGCCTGCTGAATGGACCTCCGTCACGGTATCGGGAACCACCCCCAACCGTCCCTGAGCCGCGCTCAGCAGGACCGGCGCCGAACTCGGGCCTTCACCTGATGCCGCCCGGGGCCGGCGGCAGCCAGAATGGGCACACGATGACCACGCCCCTGTCCACCGAGCCCAGCTCCGTAGAGCCGCAGCAAGCGCCGCGGCTCTACCGCAACGTGCGCGGACGGGTGCTCGGCGGGGTGGCCGGGGCGCTGGCCGACCATCTGGGCGTGCGGCGCAGCCTCGTCCGGCTGGCCTTCGTCCTGCTGGCCGGCAGCGCCGGGCTGGGGGTGCTGCTCTACGGGGCGTTCTGGATCGTGCTGCGGACCCGGGCCGAGGACGGCACGGAAAGCTCGGCGCGCTATGCGGTGCAGTACCTGATCGCGGCGGTGGCCGTGGTGGTGCTGCTGATCAACCTGCACACCCTGCCGCTGGGCTGGTGGTTCGTGCCCTCGTTGCTGGCCTGCTTCGGCGGGGCGCTGCTCTGGCGGCAGGCGTCAGAGACCGAGCGGGAGCGCTGGCGGCGGTTGTCGAGCTCGTCGCTGGCCGTCGGGGCCACCGACCGGATCGGCTGGTTGCGGATCATCGCCGGCGTCACCCTGGTGCTCGCCGGAGCGCTGTTCATCCTGGCCCGGGCAGGCATCTCGGCGGCGGGCGCGGGCCTGGCCGCGGTGCTGGTCACCGCCGGCGGCCTGGCCCTGATCACCGGCCCGTGGTGGCTGAAGCTGATGCGGGACCTGTCCACCGAGCGCCGGGAACGGATCCGCAACGAGGAGCGGGCCGATATCGCCGCGCACCTGCACGACTCGGTGCTGCAGACCCTGGCGCTGATCCAGCGCAGCGCCGACCAGCCCCGCGAGGTCGCCCGGCTGGCGCGCAGCCAGGAACGCGAACTGCGCACCAAGCTCTACGGCGGCGGGGTGCCCAACGGCCAGTTCGCGGCCGCGCTGCAGGCCGCCGCCGCCGAGGTCGAGGACACCTATGCCATCACGGTGGACGTGGTGGTGGTCGGCGATCACCCGATGAACGCCCGGCTGGACGCGCTGGTGGCGGCCAGCCGCGAAGCCCTGGTCAACGCCGCCAAGCACGCGCAGGTGACGAGCGTGTCGGTGTACGCCGAGCTTGCTGAGGACGGCGCCTCGGTCTTCGTGCGCGATCGCGGCTCCGGTTTCGACCCCGACCGGATCGACCCGAGCAGGCAGGGCATCCGTGGCTCTATCGTGGGCCGGTTGCAGCGCCAGCAGGGCACGGCGAGCATCAGGTCCAGTCCGGGCCAAGGAACCGAAGTGCAACTGCGGGTGGAACTGGAATGAGCGAGATGAGCAAAGACGCGGGACCGGGCCAGCCCCGGGTAGTGCTGGTCGATGACCATGCCATGTTCCGGGCCGGCGTCCGCGCCGAGATCGGCTCGGGCCTCGACATCGTGGGAGAGGCCGCCAGCGTGGCCGAGGCCATCGCTGTCATCCGGCACACCGCGCCGGACGTGGTGCTGCTGGACGTGCACCTGCCCGACGGCGGCGGCCCGGCGGTGGTCGCCGCGGTGCTGCCCGAGCTGCCCGACACCAAATTCCTGGCGCTGTCGGTCTCCGACGCCGCCGAGGACGTGATCACGGTGATCCGGGCCGGCGCCCGCGGCTATGTCACCAAGACCATCTCGGGCGCGGACCTGACCGACGCGATCCGCCGGGTGGCCGACGGGGACGTGGTGTTCTCGCCCAGGCTGGCGGGTTTCGTCCTGGACGCCTTCCGCGACGGCGGCGGGCCCGGCGGCGCGGTGACCTCGACCGACCCGGAGCTGGACCAGCTCACCCCCAGGGAGCAGGAGGTGATGCGGCTGCTGGCCCGCGGCTACTCCTACCGCGAGATCGGTACGGAGCTGTTCATCTCGGTCAAGACGGTGGAGACCCACGCCTCCAACGTGCTGCGCAAGCTGCAACTGTCCTCCCGCCACCAGCTGACCCGGTGGGCGGCCGACCGCCGGATCGTCTGAGGCGCTACTAGCGCTGCATCGCAGCGAGAGCACGAGCGAGAAGCGAACGAATATCAAATTGGACTGCTCACGCCATCGGATGCGTCGCGCCGATTGCTTAGCCTCTGCTGTGACTGGTCTTCACCACTGCCCCACCCCACCCCAGCACCGCCACACCCAACCCGAGCATCGCCACACCGAACCCGATATCGCTGCGCATCAGCGAGTCCACACCGAACCCGAGCATCGCCACCCCCGCCCCGAGCATCGCCACACCGAATCCGACATCGCTGTGCATCAGCGCCGCCGCCCCCATCCCGAGCAGCGCCACCCCCGCCCCGAGCATCGTCACACCGAATCCGACCTCGCTGTGCATCAGCGCCGCCACGCCTATCCCGAGCGCCGCGACCCCCGCCCCGAGCCCCGCCACACCGAATCCGACCTCGCTGTGCATCAGCACCGCCACACCGAACCCGAGCGCCGCCACACCCAACCCGAGCGCCGCCACACCACCTCCCACAGTGGCTGCCTGCATGCGTCTCGTTGAGCTCGGCCGATCCAACTCTCCGGTGAGTGCCACAGATAGGCCGTAGAGGGCGAAGGCAAGCCCCGGTAGGGTGACACGCCAGACAGTCGGGATATCGGGATTAATCGTGAGAAGTACCGTTGTTGCCAGGTAGACAAGGCCTGCGGCAACTGGGGTTAAGCGTTGGACGAGGGGGAGGGTGTCCGGGCGCCGACTTCCCCACACGACCAAGCCAACAGTAGCCAGAGCCCACAACGGCACGAGCGCCGTCCACTTGTAGTCCGCCTGCAGTTGAGTGACGGTCGACAGGATCAACGCTCCTACGGCGCTGATGAACAGCCACTTAGCCACATCCGTACCTGGCGATGGCTTGTTAGCTTTGTCGTCCTCGTCAGGATCACCCATGCCTATAGCGTGGCTTATCCGTGTACGCCGAGCGAGGCGCACCGCAGTAGTCGCACATCATGGAACCGACGCAGAAGATATCTGCAAGGAATAGGGCCGCGAGAAGTGAGTATTCCGGCCTCTACCAAGTGCCCCGGCAGAGCCACAGCACTGCCTCGGCAAGCGCGGTGCCCTCGTTGCCCAGCCTAGTCCGGTAGTGCCGAGGATCGTGCGTTCACGGCCCAGCTCCATTCGGGTGCCGCCGGCAATCAGCCGGGCCGACTGGATGCGCTCGGATAGCCGGATACGCTCGGCGACCAGTCGGGCGATGGCCTTGTCGAGGGCGTCGATCTGGCCGCGCAGGACGCCGATCGCGGCGGGGTCGACCCCTGCCTCGGCCGCACCGCCGCCGGCCGCAGCCGGCAACCTCACTCTTGCCGGTGGTGGCGGCGCTCGACGTCGGGCAGATTCCCGCAGTTCTGACGGTGGCCCGTCGTAGGCTGGGACCCGATGACCGCCGATGCCGCCCGCACCACCGCCACCGACCTGCCCCGCCGCCGACCTGCTCCGGTGGCAGCTGACGCGGGTCTGTTCGACGTGCCCACCCTCGCGCCGGATCAGGAGCCGGAGCAGCCGCCCAGAGTGCCGGCCCGCCGTACCGGCCTGTCGGTCGAGAGCCTGCTGGCCGGGCTGAACGCCCAGCAGCGCCGGGCGGTCGAGCACGCCGGCTCACCGCTGCTGATCGTGGCCGGCGCCGGTTCGGGCAAGACCCGGGTGCTCACCCAGCGGATCGGTTACCTGCTGACCGCGCGCTCCGCCTCGCCCGGCGAGATCCTGGCCATCACCTTCACCAACAAGGCGGCCGGTGAGATGAAGACCCGGGTCGCGGAGTTGATCGGCGGGCGCGCCAACGCGATGTGGGTGTTGACCTTCCACTCCATGTGCGTGCGCATCCTGCGCGCCCAGGCCAAGCTGATCGGCCTCAAGTCCTCGTTCACCATCTATGACGCCGACGACTCCCGCCGGCTGCTGACGATGGTGGTGCGCGAGCTGAACCTGGACCCCAAGCGGTACCCGGCGCGCTCGCTGGCGGTCCAGATCTCCAACCTCAAGAACGAGCTGATCCCGGCCGACCGCTTCGCCGAGCAGGCCGGCACCGCGCCCGAGAAGGTGCTGGCCGAGGTGTACCAGCGCTACCAGAGCCGGCTCACCGAGTCCCAGGCGCTGGACTTCGACGATCTGATCATGCGCACCGTGAGCCTGTTGCAGGGCTTGCCCGAGGTGGCCGAGCACTACCGCCGCCGGTTCCGCCACGTCCTGGTCGATGAGTACCAGGACACCAACCACGCCCAGTACGTCCTGGTCTCCGAGCTCTGCAAGCCGGTCCCGCCCGGGCCGGACGGCGCGGGCGGCCTGCCGGCGGCCGAGCTGTGCGTGGTCGGTGACGCCGACCAGTCGATCTACGCCTTCCGCGGCGCGACCATCCGCAACATCGACGAGTTCGAGCGGGACTACCCCGACGCCACCACCATCCTGCTGGAGCAGAACTACCGCTCCACCCAGACCATCCTCGGCGCCGCCAACGCGGTGATCGCCCGCAACCCCGACCGGCGGCCGAAGAACCTGTGGTCCGACGCCGGCGCCGGCGCGCAGATCGAGGGCTTCGTCGCCGAGAACGAGCATGACGAGGCCCGCTGGGTGGCGCAGAAGATCGATGAGCTCAGCGACGCCGGGTTCGCCAAGCCGTCCGACGTGGCGGTGTTCTACCGCACCAACGCCCAGTCCCGGGTGTTCGAAGACATCTTCATCCGGCTGGGCCTGCCCTACAAGGTCGTCGGGGGCGTCCGGTTCTACGAGCGCAAGGAGATCCGCGACGCGCTGGCCTACCTGCGGGTGATCGCCAACCCGACCGACCTGGTGAGCCTGCGCCGGATCCTCAACACCCCGCGCCGCGGCATCGGCGAGCGGGCCGAGCTGTTCGTCGAGACCTTCGCCAGCCAGGAGCAGATCCCGTTCGCCGAGGCGCTGATCCGAGCCGACCACATCCCCGGCCTGGCCTCGCGCTCGGCGAACGCGATCGCCGAGTTCGTCCGGCTGCTCGGTGACCTGCGACAGATCGCGGCCAGCGAGGAGCACGGCACCCCCAGCAACGTCATCGAAGAGGTGCTGAGCCGGACCGGCTATCTCAAGGAGCTCGAAGCCAGCCACGACCCGCAGGACGAGAGCCGGGTCGACAACCTGCGCGAGCTGGTCAGCGTGGCCGCCGAGTTCGAGGAGCAGCGCGCCCAGCTGGACGAGCCGGCAGACCTGGACGCCTTTCTGGAGCACGTCTCGCTGGTCGCCGACGCCGACTCCATCCCGGACGCCAGCGGCGGCGTGGTCACGCTGATGACGCTGCACACCGCCAAGGGACTGGAGTTCCCGGTGGTGTTCCTGGCCGGGATGGAGGACGGGATCTTCCCGCACCTGCGCACCCTCGGCGAGCCCGGCGAGATGGCCGAGGAGCGGCGGCTGGCCTACGTCGGCATCACCCGGGCCCGGCAGCGGCTGTACCTGAGCCGGGCGGTCGCGCGCACCTCGTGGGGGCAGCCGGCCTTCAACCCGCCGTCCCGCTTTCTCGATGAGGTGCCGATCGAGCACGTCCAGTGGAGCGGCGCCGTCGACCGGCAGCCCTTCACCGGCTACCCCGAAGACGCCGGCTCCGGTCAGTACTCCGACCACGGCTACCGGGCCCAGCGCCCGCAACGAAAGGCGACCGCCACCGGACCCTCGACGTTCGGCGCCGCCAAGCTCAGCAAGCCGATGCCCAGCCTGCAGGTCGGTGACCGGGTGAGCCACGACGGCTTCGGGATGGGCACCGTGGTGGCGCTGCGCGGAACCGCCGAGAAAGCCCAGGCCGAGGTGGATTTCGGCTCGCTGGGCAGCAAGTGGCTGGTGCTGAGGTTCGCGCCGCTGGTCAAGCTCTAACGGTCGTCTCGGCGGTCCGAAGTCCTGACTCAGCTCCGAAGGCGTCGAAGCCCGTCGCCCGGAGGAGCTTGGCCGGAACGCCGGCGACGATTGTGTCGGCCGGCACGTCTTTGGTCACGACCGAGCCGGCGCCGACGATGGCGCCGTCACCGATCCTCACGCCGGGAAGGACCGTCACCCCGGCGCCGAGCCACACCTTGCGACCGATCCTCACCGGCGAGGGGATCATGTCGGCCCGCCGATCGGGGTCCAGGCCATGGTTCAGGGTTGTCAGGGTGCTGCCGTGGCCGATCAGGGAACCGTCCCCGATCGTGATCCCCCCGGTGTCCTGAAAACGGCACCCGATGTTGATGAAGACATCCTTGCCGAGGGTCAGGTTCTTGCCGAACTCGCTGTAGAACGGGGGGAACACGGCGACCGAGTCGTCGATCGGCTTGCCGGTGAGTTCGGCGAGCAGCTCTCGCACTTCCTCGGGCGTGCGGTATCCGGTGTTGATCCGGGCGACGATCCGCAGCGCGTCCTGCGCTGCGCCGTGCATAAACCGGTGGTGCTTCGAGCCGCCTTCGATTAGCGCGCCGCGGTTCACGTGGTCGAGGAAGTCCCGCAGCTCCGGAGCGGGCACGTCGCCGGTCGGCCCGGAGAGCGCCACCGGTCCACGGGGCCCGCGGTGACCCTCACTCATCGAAGGCCTCGACGGTCGCCGTGACAGAGCCTTGCATGGCCGAGATTCGCTGCGCGGCGGTCCCGTCGAGCCGGCCCAGCACCACGATGCCGGAGTAGTAGTCCTGGTCGCCGTAGTACAGGACGAGGTCATTGCCAGGGGCGTAGTAGCCGAGGTCTCCCACGTCGGGGTCCGCGCCCTCGGGCTGAGAGTCCAGGGAGAGCGGTGACGGCAAGGCTCCGGTCTTCTCGACCCCGCCATGGTCGGCCATGTCGATGGTCACCGGTAGTTGGGCGAGAAGATCTCTGGCTGCGGCGCTGTCGGAGAGCGTGGCTTGAAAGCGCTGCTCGCCGATGGTGATGTTGATTCTCATGCGATCGTCCTGCGGGCTCTCGGAGGTCGGCGGCGGGTTGTGCGACTGGGTAGGGCTAGCTGTCGGGGGCGCGCCTGCCGCGGGCGCACCTGTCGGGGGCGCACCTGTCGAGGACGCACCTGCCGCGGGCCGGCCGGAGCCGGTCTCGTCGGCGCCGCACCCGACACCGGCCAGGCCGACCACTGCGGACAGTGCCGTGGCCAGAAGTGTGTGTGACAGGGGTTTCGGGGGCATCGGTTCTCCGGTACGGCGCTCAGTTTCATTCGCGGGCAGTCGTCCCACTCCCATCGAGTGAACCCGCCACCGCAGAGGGGAGGAAGGCACTGTCGAGAGGTGCATTGACAGGGAACCTCTCACGCTCGGACCGCGGCCCAGCGCGGCCTACGCTCGAAGGCGTGGACAACCGCCATGACGTTCGCCGCGAGGTGCGTGAGTTCCTCACCACCCGTCGCGCCCGCATCACCCCGGACCAGGCCGGGCTTCCGGCCACTGGGAGCCGACGAGTTCCGGGACTTCGGCGCAGTGAGGTCGCGACCCTCGCGGGCCTCAGCGTCGAGTACTACGCCCGCCTCGAGCGGGGCCAGATCGCCGGCGCATCGTCCGGCGTCCTGGAATCCCTTGCCCGGGCGCTGCAGCTCGACGAGACCGAACGCGCCCACCTCCTCGACCTCGCCCGAGCCGCCGACGGCGTCCCCACGTCAGGTCGTGCCAGGCGCCGCACTCCGGCCAAGGCCGCCTCCCGGCCCAGCCTGCAGTGGGCCTTGGAGGCCATCACCCACGGCGTCGCGTTCGTCCGCGACTCGCACCAGAACCTTCTGGTCACCAACACCCTCGGCCGAGGGTTCTACTCGCCCGTCCTGGGCGACGGTGGCCGCACGCCGAACCTGGCCCGGTTCCAGTTCCTCGACCCTGCCTCGCGAGACTTCTACCCGGACTGGGACCTCTTCGCCGAGATGTGCGTCGGCGTCATGCGGGCTGAGGCCGGCCGCAACCCGCACGACCGCGGCCTCCAGGACCTCGTCGGCGAACTCTCCACGCGCAGCGAGACGTTCAGGCGACTGTGGGCCGACCACAACGTCCGCACCCACGGCACCGGCACCAAGAGGTTCTGCCACCCCGTCGTGGGCGAGCTCACCTCGCCTACGAGGAACTCGCCATCACCGCCGAGCCCGGCCTCGCGCTCATCGTCTACACGGCCGAGCCTGGATCCCCGTCCGCCGAGCGGCTCGGCCTTCTCGCGTCGTGGGCCGCGCCGGCTGTCAGCAAGAGCGCGGGTCACGGCCGGCAGAGGCTGGAAGGACCGGTGTAGTCGGGGGAGCGCAACACCAGCAGGTCACCCTGGGCGAACACCTGCACGAAGCCGGCCGCCCGCGAGTCGGCCAGCACCTTCTGTGGTGAGTCCAGCGGAAAGCCCACCTGCTCCTGGGACATGTCCAGCACCACGAAGTCGTTCCTCGGGGTGGGGATGCCGGGCAGCGTCACCCGGTTGGTCCTGGTCAGCTTGGTGGCAAGGCGGTCATCGACCGACACGCAGACATCACGTGGCACCTGGCGCACCGCGGCCTGCTGGGCGCGCAGGTGCGCGTTCATCTCCCACGCCGAGCCGATCAGCATCCGACGGAGAACCGGTGCGGTGATGTTGGCGACCGCGGTCAGGTAGATCGGGACGATGAGCAGCCAGGCCAGCATCAGGCGGTTGAGCCGGGGCCTGCTCCAGATTCCGAGCCGGGCGCCGCCGTCGACCATCGCCAGCACCAGCACCAGCCAGGGCAGCGCGTTGTAATGAAAGTGCGTCGTCCACAGGTGGTCACGGGAGTTGAAGAACCGCTGGGCCAGCAGCGGCACCGCGATCAGCGCGTAGCGCGAGCGCAGTGGCAGCAGCGCCAGCGGAACGAAGAAATAGGCCAGGGTCTGGGCCTTGACTGCCGGGGTGAACAGCAACTCGACGGTGCGCACCGGGTGCAGAACGATGTTGAGCAGGGCGTGCGGCAGGTCCTCTCCGAGCGCGTCGAAGGTCCAGTAGGCGAACTGCCCGTTCGCGGCGAAGGCCGGGATGATCACCGAGGTCACCAGCAGGTAGCCGGCGACGCCTGCCCCGACCAGCAGGTAGCCGGTGCGCCGCGGCCGGTGCGACATCCGCAGCAGCCCGAGCATCACCAGCACCGCGCCCATGTCCTCGCGCACCAGCATCAGCAGCCCGGCCGAGATCAGCAGCGTCCGGTCATCACGGCGGTCCAGGGCATCGATCGCCACCGCCAGGATCGGCACACCCCAGGCGACCTCGTGAAAATCGAAGTCGATCATGGCCTGGATCGCCCAGCCGCACGAGTAGGACACCGCGACCACCAGCGCCCCGCCGCGTGCCATCCGGCGCAGCGCGAACGAGTAGACCACCGGCACCGAGGCCGCGATCAGCGCCACCTGCAGCACCAGCAGGACGTTCGGGCTGTTCCAGATCCAGTACAGCGGCGCGGCCAGCGCGATGATCGGGTGGAAGTGGTCGGCCAGGATGTTGTAGTCGGTGCCCTTGAGCGGCACCTCGGGCGTCCGGAAGCGGGCGTAGTTGCGCACCGCCTGGTCGAAGATCCCCAGGTCATAGCCCGCGGTCAAGTAGGTGGCGTGCCTGGTCACGGCGTAGCCGCTGTAGGCCGTGAACAGCAGCGCCGTCAGCAGTGTGACCTGCCAGTGCGCGCTCATCCGGGCCCGGGCCGACCGGACCGACCGGGCCGCCTGGGCCAGCGGGGTCACTGCCGCCGCCGGGTCTGGATCCACACCTGGCGCACCGCATACCAGGTCAGCCACACCAGCAAGACGTTGCGCAGCGCCAGGTCCAGGGTCACCAGCCACATGTTCGAGTGGGTCTTGAGCAGCGCGTTGTAACCGACCGGAAAGACCAGCTGGGTCGCCACCGCGGTGACCAGCAGCACCCGGGCGAAGGTGCGCACCGCCGGGTTGGCCGGCGCCCGGACGGCCAGGGCGGCCGCCGGACCGCCCAGCCACAGCAGGTACTGCGGGCTCAGGGTCTTGTTGGTGACCGTGACGATCAGCGTGGTCGCCAGGAAGATCCAGCCGAGCGTCTCGGCCGAGGGCGCCGGGGCCGAGTGCGCCCGCCACCAGAGCGTCACCAGCAGCAGCCCGCCGAGCACCGTCAGCACGCTGGTCAGCTGGCTGGCCAGGTGCACGCCGGGGCCGAAGATCTCGAAGGCCTTGTACTGCGAAAGCCGCACCTCCCAGGTGCCGACCGGATCCATCATCCTGGCCAGCATCAGCGGGGTGGCGGCGATCGACTCGATCTGCAGGCCGCGAGCAGACTGCCAGCGCAGCGGTGACAGGGTCCGCTCGATGCCGCCGAGCGCCACGGCGGCGCCGCCGATCAGGATCGCGGTGCCGAAGAAGCCGGCCAGCACCTGCCGGCGGTCCCCTCGCCGGATCAGGAAGGTGGGCAGCATCACCACCGGCCACAGCTTCAGGGCGGCCCCGAACGCGGTCAGCGCGCCGGCCACCGCCGGCCGGCGGATCGCGACCAGGACCGCGCCGCCGGCCAGCACGGCGGGCACCAGGTCGAAGCGGAAGTAGGCCAGCGGCCCGATCGCGGGAACGAACCACAGCCACAGGTTGGTCGCGTCGCCGCGCCGGCGGCCGTCACCTCGCCACAGGAAGCGGGTGAACACCGCGTCCACGGCGAGCATGGACAGCGCGAACAGGATGCTGAAGGCGACCTGATTGAGAAACCCCAGCAGGAATTGGGGAAGGATCACCAGGAACACCGGCAGCGGGTACTCCTGCAGGGTGTTGCGCAGGCCGCCGCCCTCGAACAGCTGGTGCAGGCTGCGCGCGTAGTACTTGGGGTCGCCGGTGACGTCGCCCTCGTGCCCGAACACCAGGATGGTCAGGGTCAGCGAGCGTGAGAGCAACCACCACATCACGATCGCGTGCCGGCCCTGGGCGACGATGGCCGAGGGCAGCTCGAGCTGGCGTAGCGGCCGGCGCCTGAGCGCGCTGGAGCTGCTCATCGCCCTGGCCACCCCCTGTGTCGTGCTCGGCAGGTGTCACCGGCCGCTGCCCTGGCAGTATCGCCGATGGAGCTGAGCTCGGCTCTCAGGCGTTCGGGTTGTATGGGCCGACCTCGACACCACGGGCCCTGAGCCAGGGCGCCGGATCGACGCGGGGCCCGGTGGGGCTGCCCTTGGCGATCTCGAAGTGCAGGTGCGGGCCGGTTGAGTAGCCGTTGGACCCGATATCGGCGATGTGCCGGCCGGCCCGGACGTGCTCGCCGACCGAGACGTAGGTCCGGTACATGTGGGCATAGACGCTGTAGTCACCGTTGGAGTGCCTGATCACCACCCACATCCCGTAGCCGGCCGCCGGGCCGGACTCGACCACCACGCCGTCGCCGACCGCCACGATCGGTGAGCCGTTCGGGCCGGCCAGGTCGATGCCGTCGTGCATCCTGCCCCAGCGCATGCAGAAGCAGGAGGATTGCCCGCCGGCGCTGGGCCGCACCCAGCGACCGACAGCGGCTTGGGCGGCTTGGGCAGCCTTGGCGGGTGCGGCGGGTTTCGTGGCCGGCTTGACAGCGGTCGCCTTGCGGGCCGGCTTGACCGCGGTCGCCTTGCGGGCCGGCGCCTTCAAGGCGGCGCCGAGCGGCGTCCGATCGCCCCGGGACACCCGGCGGTCAGCGGCCAGCCGCGCCGCGGCGACCATGGTGTTGACATCCTCGGCGGTGGAACCGCCGTCGGCATCGGACCCCTCGCCGCCGGCCAGCCCGCCCCCGCCGAGGCCAGTGCCGGCGGCGGCCAGGGTGTTGCGCTCGACTTCGGAACTGGCGGCCCGAGCGCCGGAGCCGGCATGCCCGCTGCTCAGCATCTGCGGGAGGTTGGCGCTGCTCCACACCGCGAGGACGGCCACCGCGGCCGGCACCGCCGGGGAGCGCCGCCACAGCGGAGGCCGGTTGGGCTGCGCCGGGGTCGCGGCCCGGTGATGGGCTGGGCGGGAAAGCGCGCTGGAATGGTGGCCGGAGCGGTGCAGCGCGCTGGAATGGTGACCTGGGCCGGCCGGCGGGCCACCGAGGATGCCTCGGACAGCGAACTGGCGAGCAGCGACCGGCCGGGCGTGCCGGGGGCCGCTCTTGACGGGTTCTTCGGGTATCAGAGGTGCGGGCGAACGGGGCGCGCTATGACGTCCCACTCAGCTTCCTCCGTACCTTCGATCCATGCCCTGCAGGGTGAACGCGCACTTAGATGCGCAACGACATCCCGGCACGTTCGAAGTAGTTGATCGTTCGACATGATGTTAAGGGGACGCGAGCCCGACCGTAACGTACGGCTTCTGTCTGCAGCAAATCACCCTGCCGGCATCGGCGCGCCGTCGGTCGAACTCCGCTCCGGACGGTCGGCCGGCAGGCCGGTCTCGGTGGTCAGGGCGGCCACTATGGCGTGCGCCACCGTGCTGTTGGCCAGCAGCGACAGGTGCCCCACCCCGCGCACCCGCAGGGCGGTGACCAGCAGGTCCGGGTGCTCCAGCCGGGCGCTGCGGTGCGGCACCACCGCGTCCAGGTCGGAGTAGATGGCCACGAACCGGGTGCTGCAACGCGCCGGCCCGGCCAGCTCACGCATCAGCTCGGAGTTCGGCCGCAGCTGCCGGCCGACCAGCAGTGGGGCCATCCGGGCCAGCTGGCTGCCAGCGTGCGGCGAGCCGAGGGTGACCAGGGTGCTGACCCGGGCGTCGCCGGCCAGGCACTGCACGTAGTAGCGGGCGATGATGCCGCCGAGGGAGTGCCCCACCAGGAACACCTGCTCGTAGCCGGACTGCTGGCAGACCCGCTCCACCTGGCTGGCCAGGTCGGCCGCGGCCTTGCGGACGTCGGAGGTCAGCGGCGAGTAGTTGACGGTGACGATCCTGCCGAACCCGCGCCGGCGCAGGGCGCGGCGCAGGATGGTGAAGGCCGAGCGGTTGTCGCCGATGCCGTGCACCAGCACCACCGGCCGTCCGGCGGCGGTGACGTCGGCCAGGATCAGTCCCCGGGTGAGCGGTGACAGGGTGTCGGTCCGGTAGCGGGAGTCCTCCAGCGCGACCTGCTCGGCCAGCAGCCCTACCGGGTAGGTCAGCGCGTGCGCGGTCAGCCAGATGAGTTCCTGGCCGGCGGCCAGCGCGCCGTTGGCCAGCGCGGCCGGGGTGCGCCGGAGCAGCACCGGGCCCCGCGACACCCAACCCCGCACAGACATCGGCACAATCCCGCTCTGGAGGCAATCCGCTCTGAAGTCATACCGGCTACTCGCTGTTAACCACTCTTACACAACGGTCCGGATCACCGCGATTGGAAACGGCAGGCGTGGCGCGGGCGCCGGCTGGTGGGCATACCCTCCCTAGGAGCTTTCTCGGCGCTTGAAGCCGCGCAAGTCACCGGTGTAGGGGCACGGACGAGATCGGGAGTGAACATGGGTGAGCGGATCCGGGTGGTCGTGGCCAAGCCGGGCCTGGACGGACATGACCGGGGCGCCAAGGTGGTGGCCCGGGCATTACGCGATGCCGGCATGGAGGTCATCTACACCGGCCTGCACCAGACCCCGGAGCAGATCGTGGAGACGGTGATCCAGGAGGACGCCGACTGCGTCGGGCTGTCGGTGCTCTCCGGCGCGCACATGACGCTGTTCCGCCGGCTGACCGAGCTGCTGGCCGAGCGCGAGGTCACCGACGTGGTGGTCTTCGGCGGCGGCATCATCCCTGAGGCCGACCTGCCCGAGCTGCACCGGCTCGGGGTGGCGAAGGTGTTCACGCCGGGCGCGACCATGGAAGAGATCGTCAACTGGGTGCGCGACAACGTCGGCGCCGGCGTCCAGTAGCCGGCAAAGATCACGCGGTAGCCGGCAAGGATCACGCGGTAGCGGGCGAGGTTCGCGCGACAGTTGGCGAAGATCACGTCCGCGGGTTTAGGGACGTCCCTGGCGACGGGCTAGCCTGACTAGCTGATGCACGGCAACTCCCGGCATGTCGAGAGGACGGAATAGAACTCGTGGACCTGTTCGAGTACCAGGCGAAGCAGCTCTTCGCCGCGCACGGTGTTCCGGTCGGCCTGGGTGAGACCGCCGACACTCCCGAGCAGGCCCGCGAGGTAGCCGAGCGAATCGGCGGCGTGGTGGTCGTCAAGGCCCAGGTCAAGACCGGTGGCCGCGGCAAGGCCGGCGGCGTGAAGCTGGCCAAGACCCCCGACGAGGCTGAAGAGGCGGCCCGGGCCATCCTCGGCATGGACATCAAGGGCCACACCGTGCACCGGGTGCTGATCGACCCCGGCGCCCAGATCGAGGCCGAGTACTACTTCTCCTTCCTGCTCGACCGGTCCAACCGCACCTTCCTGGCGATGGCGTCGGCCGAGGGCGGCATGGATATCGAGGAGCTGGCCGTCGAGCGGCCCGAGGCGTTGGCCAAGGTGCCGGTCGACGCGATGGCCGGGGTGGACCTGGCCAAGGCCACCGAGATCCTGACCGAGGCCAACTTTCCGGCCGAGGTGATCGAGGGCACCGCCGAGACCGTGGTGAAGCTCTGGCAGGTCTTCGTGGCGCAGGACGCGACCCTGGTCGAGATCAACCCGCTGGCCCGGCTTGCCTCAGGAGACGTGGTGGCGCTGGACGGCAAGGTCTCCCTCGACGAGAACGCCGACTTCCGGCAGGCCGGCAACGCCGACCTGGAGGACGTCGCGGCCGCCGACCCGCTGGAGGCCAAGGCCAAGGCGAAGGGCCTCAACTACGTCAAGCTCGACGGTGAGGTCGGCATCATCGGCAACGGCGCCGGCCTGGTGATGTCGACGCTGGACGTCGTCGCCTACGCAGGTGAGGCCCATGGCGGCGTCAAGCCCGCCAACTTCCTCGACATCGGCGGCGGCGCGTCGGCCGAGGTGATGGCCAGCGGCCTCGAGATCATCCTGGGCGACCCGGCGGTCCGCTCCGTGTTCGTCAACGTCTTCGGCGGCATCACCTCCTGCGACGCGGTGGCCAACGGCATCGTGGCCGCGCTGGGCATGCTGGGCGGTTCGGCGACCAAGCCGCTGGTGGTCCGGCTGGACGGCAACAACGTCGAGGAGGGCCGGCGGATCCTGACCCAGGCGGCGCACCCGTTGGTCACGCTGGCCGACACCATGGACGACGGCGCCGACAAGGCCGCCCAGCTCGCACACAGTGCCAACTAGAGGAGCCTGAGTCATGGCGATCTTTCTCACCGCGGAGTCCAAGGTCATCGTCCAGGGCATGACCGGCTCGGAGGGCATGAAGCACACCCGCCGGATGCTGGCCTCGGGCACCGACATCGTCGGCGGGGTGAACCCGCGCAAGGCCGGCTCGACCGTGGACGTCGACGGCACCGACGTGCCGGTGTTCGGCTCGGTCGCCGACGCGATGGCCAAGACCGGCGCCGACGTCTCGGTGCTGTTCGTGCCGCCGGCGTTCACCAAGGGCGCCATCATCGAGGCCATCGACGCCGGCATCGGGCTGTGCGTGGTGATCACCGAGGGCGTGCCGGTGCACGACTCCACCTCGGCCTGGGCCTACAACGTCAGCAAGGGCTCCCAGACCCGGATCATCGGCCCGAACTGCCCGGGCCTGATCAGCCCCGGCAAGTCCAACGCCGGCATCATCCCGGCTGACATCACGAGCTCCGGACCGATCGGGCTGGTGTCCAAGTCCGGCACCCTGACCTATCAGATGATGTTCGAGCTGCGTGACCTCGGCTTCTCCTCAGCGGTGGGCATCGGCGGCGACCCGGTGATCGGCACCACCCACATCGACTGCCTGCAGGCCTTTCAGGACGACCCCGACACCGAGGCCATCGTGATGATCGGCGAGATCGGCGGCGACGCCGAGGAGCGGGCGGCTGCCTACATCACCGAGCACATCACCAAGCCGGTGGTCGGCTACGTCGCCGGGTTCACCGCGCCGGAGGGCAAGACGATGGGGCACGCGGGCGCGATCGTGTCGGGCTCGTCAGGTACGGCGCAGGCGAAGAAGGAAGCCTTGGAGGCCGCCGGCGTCAAGGTCGGCCGGACGCCCAGCGAGGCGGCCCGGCTGATGCGGGAGCTGCTCGGCTCCTGAGCGAGTCCCGGCTCCTGGCGGCGCGGTAGCTGACCTGCTCAGCCGCTGACCGGCACCGCGTCGGATCTGAGTTCGGCAGCCTCGGCCGCCAGGTCGGGTTCCAGCGCCGTACTGCGAGCGGCGTCAGCAGCCGCTCCGGCGTGATCGCCCAGCGCGTCTCGGCATTGAGCGCGTCGTAGCCAGGCCTGGGTCTCCTCCGGGGCCAGCGCAAGGACCGCGTCGAAGTCCTCGATCGCCAGAGCCCACTGGCCGACCGCTTGCCGGACGCTGCCCCGGTTGAACAGGACGTCGGCGTCGGGCGCGAGCTCGGCCGCGCGCGACAGGTTGTCGATGGCGGCCTCGAAGTCGCCGGCTTCGTACTCGATCGCCCCGCTCAGCGCCCAGGCCTGCGGCATCGCCGGGTCGACCGCCAGCGCGTCGGAGATCACGGTGCGGGCGGTGGCCAGGTCACCGGACTCCAGGGCGAGCCGGGCCCGCAGGCTGAGCAGGTGCGGGTTGCGCGGCTCCAGCGCCAGGCCGGCCTCGACGTCCCGGCTCGCTTCGGCCGGCCGTTCCAGGTCGGCCAGGATCCCGGCCCGGTTGAGCAGGGCGTCGACATGCTCGGGGTTCAGCTCGAGGACGTAGTCGAAATCCTTCAAGGCCGCGTCGAAGTCACCGGCAGCGGCGTAGATGTCGGCTCGGTTGTAATACACCTCGGGGAACGGCGGGCTGAGCGTCATGGTGGTCTCGTATTCCGCGAGCGCCTCGTCATCCCGGCCCAGCCGGCGCAGCAGGTTGCCGATGTCGAAGTGGTACTCCGGGTAGTTGGGGTCCGATTCAAGGACGGTCTGGTACTCCTGCAACGCCTCCTCGACCCGCCCCAGGCCGGCCAGCACCTGTGCCCGGTTGTATCGCAGCACCGACCGGTGCAACTCGTGCTCGCCGGGCTCGAGTTGCTCGTCCAGCTGCTCCAGCCCGATGGTGACCAGTTCCAGGGCGCGCAGCGGCCGGCCGCGGTGCGCTTCGATCAGCGCCAGCCCGTTGTAGTTGAAGACCGAGTGGAACGCACGCTGTTTCGGATCGGGCACCAGTGAGGAGATCGCGATCGCGATGTTGATCCAGCCCAACGCGCGCTCGTCATCGCGGCGCTCGGTCTGCAGGTGCCGGGTGTAGAGCATCGCCGAGGCATAGGCGAACTGGATGTGGAGCAGTGGATTGCGGGACTCGGCGCGGGTCTTCTCGCAGAGCAATTCGGCTTCCTCGCCTCGTCCCAGGATCGACAGCGACGTCGGCAGCTTGGCGGTGAAGGTCCACCAGAGATCGGTGTCGCCCGCGGAGTCGACCTCGGGGTCCAGCAGCGCGCGGCCACGGTGGCACATGTCGATGCAGCTGTCGTAGAAGCCCATCAACATCCCGTGTTCCATGGCTTTGAACAGCGCCGCCAGGACCACTTCGCGGGGTTGGGCGCCGTGTTCGCGGTGATACGGGATCGCGCCGTACACGCTGGAGCGATCGCCGGTCGCCTTGAGCTCATCGGCCCGCTCGTCGTGCAGTTCGGCTAGCTGGCGAGGGTCCAGCCGCGAGCAGGCCGCGAGCACCTGGGGATCGTCGTCCACCCCGTCGCCGGCCACGAAGCGCCGCGCGAGGGTGAGGTCGTCTTCGGTGCTCTGGTCCTGCGCCGCTGCCGGTTCGGTGCGGATCGACTGGCAGTGCCGCCGCAGTGCCGCGGGCAGCCCCCCGGCCAGCGGAGCGGTGACTTCGGGACCGGGCCGGTCATCGCTCAGCTCGAAGAAATCCGGAGTGCAGCCGAGCACGACGTTCAGCAACTCCGGGTCGATGCGGCGCAACAGGACAGCCAGGAATTCCTGGTCGGTCGGGTCGGCTTCGTGCACGTCGTCGATGAGCAGCCGGCCGGGGCCGTCGCCGAGCCGCCGGAGATGCTCGCCGACGAACTCCACCAGTCCATGGGCCAGTCGCAGGGTCCGCATCCGGGAATAGAACCGGGTTCGCTCGTTTGGAATCGCCAGCGACGTCAAGGTCTCGAGGGTCGCCGGAACCAGCTCACGCAGTTCCGGTGACACGCAGAGCAGCTCGATCTGGTGGGCATGCACCAGCTCAGGCCAGCGGCGCAACGCCTCTGGCGCCAGTACGCGCATCAGTTGACCAGTCGCGGTGTAGGGCCCGCGGAGCCGGCGATGGGCCGAGATCGGCGGGGCCACCAGCGCGAGCGAGGGCAGCTCGGCGATGCCCGCGGCACGGTCACGTTGATGAGCGCCCAGCACCACCTGGTGATCGGGGCGTCGGTTGGGTTGATCGGGTGACATCACCACTCCTGGATTCAAGACAGTGCTGGTTCGGGACGTCGGCGGCCGGCCGAGGCTGCTGCCCGCTTGTTCTGGCGCTCACGACGGAACAGGTAGACCGCGAGCAGGACCTCGCCGATGCTCAGGATCAAGAAGACGACGCTGTCGACCAACCCGAGGTTGCCGTCACCGCCATGGCCGACGAACCGGCCCAGCGCCTCGGAGAAAATCCTGATGGCCGCGGGAATCACCCCAGCTGCCAACGTGATGATCGCGAAGCCGTAGCCGAGCACCATCAGGGCCGAGTACCAACGGGCAGCCCGGCGGTCGCGCGGATGCCAGCTCTGCGGGTCGTGATGAGTCGGCCGTCCGGTCAGCCGGCGCCAGGCGTTGCTCAGCACCTGCTTGGCGGTGGTGTGCAGGTCAACGCAGCCCAGGACGGTGACGACCAGGTAGTAGATGTCAGTCTGCAGAAAGAACCAGCATTGCCACACGATCCGTAGCAATGTCATGTACGCCAGTGCCAGCGCGACCGCGGCCGGCCAGGGAAAGCTTCCGTCCGAATGCCGCAGCGCGGCGGCGAAGAGGCTGAGCACCGCCAGGACGGCGACATCAGAGTAGATGCCGGCCAGGATCGGCAGCACCCGTTTGCGACGCGGAACGGTGACCAGGCCGTCCATCGTGGTCTGAAACACCACGAAATACAGGCGCCGGCCGATGGACAGCTTCGAACGCAGCCCGAGCCTGCGCCCGGCCAGTGTGTGCGCGGCTTCGTGCAGCAGGATCAGCGGCATCTGACCCAAGAAGGTCACCACCAGCATCAGTGACGTGTACTGGGTGAAGAACAGGTTGGAATAGGTCGGCGCTATGCCCGGTGTGCGAATGGCTTCGACCAAAAACACCGCAAGCACCACCAGGTAGACCGCAATGCCGACCGGCGAGTACACCGCCCTGCCGAGTCGCGTCCACCGAACGGGTTGGGCCGCCGAGGCGACCGAAGCCTCGCCTGGGGGGCGGACGAAACCGAGTTCGGCGAGGTCGGCGACGAAGTCACTGATGTCCACGGACTCGCCGTAGGTCTCCAGGTACCACTGCGCTGCCTGCTTTGGCGGTGTGCCGTTCTCCAGCACGCGCAGCAGCTCCGCGCCGTCCTTGGGCAGCACGACGAAGCCGCCCTCGTCGAGGCGACCGACCGTCACCTCGTCCCCCTCGTCGAGATAGGTCAGGGGGTACATCGCGACCGGCCGGTCCTCATCGAGCACCGGGACGTCGGTTCCAGCACTGCCTGGAGATTGCAGATCAACCATGAGATTCCGCGGTCCTTCAAGATTGCCGTCGACGGTGACTGCGGACGTGCTGTAGTCACCGTCGACGGCCGGTGAGCGTCTAACCGCTTGGCATCGGTCCGCAGATGCCTCCATAGGCGGCAGTTGCGGCGCTGGTGAGGCGCACCGAGCCGGCCTTGCGGATCGTGATCTTCTTCATTTCTCACCTCCGTCCGGTTTCTCGGTGTGTTCAGTGCTGCTTCAGTCGGCAGAGGCGTGCCTGAATAGACCGCAGCGTGATTACTCAGCGCGGTGACAGTGGGAGTGAATGGGGTTTTCGTAGCTTTTGGGCTCTCTCAGAAGTAGACCTCAAGCCCACTCATGTGTAAACCCCTCACCAGATATCAATTATGACTAAAACGTTCTCGGTTGAGGACGGGTGACTTAGTGGGTGCCCACCAACTGCGATGAGCTGGCTGGCTAGCTGCGAACGATGCCGCTCGGCAGCTGCGCTTTGCCGCCCTGGCGCGGTATAACTCGGTGCGCGTCGAGCGTGGCTGAACAGGTATGCACCTCTCATAGATCGGGGAGACGACCATGACAGAAGAGCCTCGGCAACCTGGCCCCGGCAACCTGCCGCCGGAACCACCCACACCGCCCCCTTCCGGCTACGGCCAGCCGGATCTCAGCCAGCCCGGCTACGGCCAGCCGGGGGTTCAGCAGCCCGGCTACGGCCAGCCCTCGGGCGCCGCCCAGCCTGGCTACGGCCAGCCGGATGTCAGCCAGGCCGGTTACGGCCAGCCGGGGGTTCAGCAGCCCGGCTACAACCAGCCAGCCGCCGGTCGGACCGGCCTTCAGGGCTTCGACCCCAAGAGCGTCAACCCGCTGGACTGGGGGATCATCGCCGCGGGCACCTTGGCTTTCCTCTTCTCGCTGTTCAGTTACTTCACCTACAAGGTCGAGATCGCTCCCTTCTCGCAGAAGGTGTCGGTCAACGGCTGGAATGGCGTGTTGGCGCCGATGGCCACCTTGCTGGCGGTCGGCGCGGCGGTGCTGCTGGCGGTGCATGTGATCGGCAAGGTGCGGCTGGCGTTCCCGGTCCGGCTGGTCGTGCTGGGCGCTTTCGCCCTGGCCTCACTGCTGCTGCTGCTCGCGCTGTTCGTGATGCCGGGTAACGACGGCGGAGCCACCGCCGCCGCGCTCGGAGTCAAGATCGACAAGGGCCACGGCATCGGCTACTGGGTCAGCCTGCTGGCTGTGCTGGCCGGCACCGGCCTGTCCTTCAAGCGGTTCACCGAGACCGGCGGGACCCTGCCGGCCCGGAGCTGACGCCTTTCCGGCTGACGCTTTCGCGTCCGTCAGACCCGTGGCGCTACCCGGCGGCTGGGGACGATAACCCGTCCCCAGCCGCCGCGGTGCGTTATCGCCTAGATTCAGGGGCATGAATCAGCTCGATCAGCTGGCCGCCGGCGCCCTGGTGCGAGCCCGGCCATGGGACGTGGTGGGGGCGGCGCTCGGCGCGCCGATGGTGCTCTGGGGATTCCTGGGGTGGTTCGGCACCGTAGGTGACTCCGCCGGCGGCATGTCGGGTTTCCACTCCGGCACCGGCGCGGCCGGGATCGGCCTGGTGCTCGCCGCCAGCGGGGTGACCCTGCACCAGATACTGGCCGGCCGGCCGCACCAGGTCGAGACACCGCCGGTGGCCGCCATGCTGGCTGCCGCCGCGGCGATCATCGTGCTCGGCGGCATGATCGCCAAACCCGACAGCGCCACCGTCCAGGCCGGTTCGGTGGCCGGCCTGCTGACCGCGGCCGGCCAGGCGATCGCGCTGGTGTTCGGTTGGCTGCGCGGCAGCGGCAAGACGGTGCGGGCCGATCGGGTCCGGGCGCTGCAGGCCCAGCAGGCGGCCGCGGACTACGTGGCAGCCAGCCAGGCCTATCCCGGATACGGCCAGCCGCCGTACGGCTCAGCGCCTTACGGCCAACCGGGGTATGGCCAACCGGGGTATGGCCAACCGGCCTATGGCCAACAGCAGTACGGGCAACCGGGCTATGGCCAACCGCAGTACGGCCAACAGCAGTACGGGCAGCCCGGCTACGGCCGGCCAGGCTATGGCCAGCCCAGCTATGGTCGCGGCGGATATGCCCAGCCGCCGTACGGGCAGTCCGGAGCCGGGCAACCCGGGTACGGGCAGCCGACGCACTACGGCCAGTCCTCCTGGGGCCAGCCGGGTCAGCAGCCCGGCCAGCCGGGCCAGTCCACCTGGGGGCCGCAAGGCCAGGCGCCGTCGGGTCAGCAGCCCGGCCAGCAGGGCCAGCCGCCATCGGGCCAGCCCGAGCAGCCGCCTTCCGGTCAGCCGGGCCAGTGGCCGCAGCCACCGCGGTGAGCCTGCGCAGTCACCGCGCGGTAAGGCGCGGCCGGCCGGTCGGGCGATAGTCGCCACACCCGGCGCGCCTGGTCCGACATCGCGGCCCGCTTTGCGAGCCTGGATGGGTGAGTTCCGCCGACCAGCAGCACCCGCCTGGCTGGCTGACCCGGTTTCGCCACGGCGTGGTCTCCGGGGTAGGCCTGCTGCTGATCGCCGTCGGCTGTTGCGCCCTGGCCAGCTACGCGGCTTGGTTCATGCCCGGGGCGGACACCACTCCGGCGTCCTCGGCGCTCAAAGCCGCCGCCCTGACCGCGCTGGCCGGCGCGCACGGCGGGATCGTGCTGGCCGGCACCCAGGTCACGCTGACCCCGCTGCTGGTGACCGTCCTGCTCGGCTGGCTGGTAGCCGGGCACGCCCGACGCCAGGACTCCTGGTCCGGGTTTGCCGGCCTGGCGTTGGGCTACACGGTGGCCTCGGCGGTGCTGGCGGGCTGGTCGCGGCTGGGCAGCACCTACGCGCCGGTGCCGCGCAGCACGGTGGCGGCGCTGGTGTTCGTGCTCGCCGTCGGTGGCGGCGCCCGGTCCGCCGAGCTCGTCTGGTCCCGGCTGCCGGCCCGGTGGCGGCTGGTGTTCCGGGCGGCGGCTCTGGTGACAGCCGGCTACCTGGCGGCCGGCGCGCTGCTGTCAGCGGGCATGCTGGTCACCCACTTCTCCGAGGCGGTGGCACTGCAACGCCAGCTCGCGCCCGGGGCGGCGGGACTGCCGGTCGCGCTGCTGGCGATCTCGGCCACTCCGAACGCCACGCTGGCCGGCGTCAGTTACCTGACCGGCCCGGGGTTCGATATCGGCGTCCACACTTCGGTGTCGGCCTTCGCGGTGAGCTCCGGCCGGTTACCGGTGTTTCCGTTGCTGGCCGGGCTGCCGCTCGAGCAGCCGGCGGCGGTGGCCGGCTCGCTGGCGATCCTGGTGCTGGCGCTGCTGGCCGGCTGGGCGGTGCTGCGCCTCGTGTCGGGGACGCAGGAGACGCAGGAGACGCAGGAGACGCAACCCGCCCAGGCCGCGCCACCGGACCAGGGATGGCTCCGCCGGCTGGCCGACTGCGCTGCCGCGGCGGCGCTGGCCGGCGCGCTGCTGGCGGTGCTGACCGGACTGGCCGCCGGCGACCTGGGCCCGGGTGCGCTGCGTGGCGTCGGGGCGCGGTGGTGGGCGGTCGGCCTTGCCGGCGCGCTGCTGGTGCTGCTGGCGGCCGCACTCTGGCTGGGCGTGGAACTGCTGCGCGACCGGCTCGCCGAGCGGGGCCGGCCCGGCCTGTACGTGCTGAGGTCCGAGCCGGTCACCGAGCCGGCCGAAGCCCGCGAGCAACCCCGCTCGCACGAGCCGGAGCCGGTCACCGAGCCGGCGGCGCGCTCGCGCAACGCCAGCTAGCGGCACGCGGATCGGCCCCGGCCGGGCCCCAGTAGGGTGGCCGGGTGACCGTCCGGCTCGTCGTACTCGCATCCGGCTCGGGAAGCACTCTGCAGGCGGTGCTGGACGCCGCCGCCGATCCGGACTTCGGCGCCCGGGTGGTGGCCGCCGGCACCGACCGGCCGGGGTGCCCGGCGATGCGACGCGCGGCTGAGGCCGGGGTGCCGACCTTCGCGGCGCCCCTTGCCGACTACGCCGACCGCGCCGGCTGGAACGCCGCGCTCACCGAGGCGATCGCCGGTCACCGCCCGGACCTGGTGCTGCTGGCCGGCTTCATGCGAGTGCTGGCCCCGGCCACGGTCAGCCGGTTCGAGATGATCAACACCCATCCGTCGCTGCTGCCGTCGTTTCCGGGCGGGCATGCCGTCGCCGACGCGCTGGCGCACGGCGTCAAGATCACCGGTGTCACGGTGCACCGGGTCGACGCCGGCGTCGACACCGGCCCGATCCTGGCCCAGGCGGCGGTGCCGGTGTGCCCCGGCGACACCGTCGACACCTTGCGACAACGCATCCAGCTTGCCGAGAAGCCTTTGTTTCTCGACACGATCCGCCAGCTGTGCCTTGGACGAGGCGTCACCGAAGATCATGAGGAGTCGAATTCATGACCCGTATTCCCGTTCGCCGCGCGCTGGTCAGCGTCTATGACAAGACCGGGTTGGCTGAGCTGGCGCGGGGCCTGCACGAATCCGGCGTCGAGATCGTCTCCACCGGGTCGACCGCGGCCCGGATCGCCGAGCTGGGCATACCGGTGACCGCGGTCGACTCGGTGACCGGCTTTCCCGAGATCCTCGGCGGCCGGGTGAAGACGCTGCACCCGCACGTGCACGCCGGCCTGCTGGCCGACCAGGGCAACCCCGAGCACCTGTCCACCGTGCGAGAACTGGGCATCGACACCTTTCAGCTGGTGGTGGTGAACCTCTACCCGTTCCGCGAGACCGTCGCCTCGGGAGCTTCGGAGTCCGAGATCGTCGAGCAGATCGACATCGGCGGCCCGGCGATGGTGCGGGCCTCGGCGAAGAACCACGGTTCGGTCGCCGTGGTGGTCGACCCGGCCGGCTACCCCGAGGTGCTGGCCGCGGTGGCAGCGGGCGGTTTCGACCAGGCGAGCCGGCAACGCCTGGCCGGCCGGGCCTATGCCCATACCGCCGCCTATGACGCCGCGGTCGCCAACTGGTTCGGTGAGCAGACCGTGCTGGCTGACGCCGCCGCCGAGTCCCTGCACACCGAGTCGTCCTGCTGGTCGCCCTACGTGGGGGTGGCGCTCGAGCGGGCCGAGGTGCTGCGCTACGGCGAGAACCCGCACCAGCGGGCCGCGCTCTACATCCAGCAGGGCGCCGAGCCGGGCATCGCGCAGGCCGAGCAGCTGCACGGCAAGGCGATGAGCTTCAACAACTACGTCGACGCCGACGCCGCCTACCGGGCCGCCTTCGACTTCGCCGAGCCGTGCGTGGCGATCATCAAGCACGCCAACCCGTGCGGTATCGCCCTCGGCCCCGACGTCGCCGTGGCGCACGCGCTGGCGCACGCCTGCGACCCGGTCTCGGCCTACGGCGGCGTGATCGCCGTCAACCGGCCGGTCACCGCGGCGCTGGCCGAACAGGTCGGCGACGTCTTCACCGAGGTGATCCTGGCGCCGGCCTTCGAACCGGCCGCGTTGGAGGCGCTGACGGCGAAGAAGAACCTGCGGCTTCTGATGGTTCCCGGCCCGCGACCACGCGGCGTCGAGCCCAGGCCGATCTCGGGCGGGGTGCTGATGCAGGACGCCGACGCCCTGGACGCCGCCGGTGACGAGCCGGCCAACTGGACGCTGGCCTGCGGGGCGGCGCTGTCGCAGGACGAGCTGGCTGAGTTGGAGTTCGCCTGGCGCGCGGTGCGGACCGTCAAGTCCAACGCCATCCTGCTTGCCAGCAACCGTGCCACGGTGGGGGTCGGCATGGGCCAGGTCAACCGGGTGGACTCGGCCCGGCTGGCGGTGGCCCGGGCAGCTGATCGCGCCGCCGGCAGCTACGCCGCCTCGGACGCCTTCTTTCCGTTTCCCGACGGCCTGCAGGTGCTGATCGACGCCGGGGTCCGGGCGGTGGCGCAGCCCGGCGGCTCGATCCGCGACGGCGAGGTCATCGCCACCGCCGAGGCCGCCGGCCTGACGATGTACCTCACCGGCACCCGGCACTTCGCGCACTGATGTGCAGGCAGTCATGAGTTCCGATGACCGGCCCGACCTGCCGGCCTGGTTCGCGGAGCTGCTGGCCGGCGGGCCGGAGATCGCCGACGAGGACTTCGTCGGCACGGATCTGCGGGAGCTGTCGCTGCGGCGGCTGCAGTTCACCCGGTGCCGGTTCGACGAGGCGTCCATGGACGAGCTCAGCACCGAGGCGTGCAGCTTCACCGACTGCAGCTTCGACCGGGCCGAGCTCAACGGCTCCTCGCACCTGCGCACCGCCTTCGTGGCCTGCTCGTTCAACCGGACCCGGTTCAACGACGCCAGCCTGATCGAGTGCAAGCTGACCGGCTCGGTGTTCGCCGACACGCCGCTGCGCTCGGTCACCATCTCCGGCGGTGACTGGACCGCCGTGTCCCTGGGCGGGGCCGACCTGCGCGAGCTGGACTTCACCGACGTCAAGCTGGTGGACGCCAACGTCACCGGGGCCAAGCTGGACCGCTGCGTGCTGCGCGGGGCCAACCTGCGCGGGCTGCGCTGGGGGCAGGCCTCGCTGCGCGACGCCGACCTGCGCGGGGCGGTGATCGAGGGGCTGGACCCCAGGATCGTCGACCTCACCGGCGCCCGGGTCGAGGTCGAGCAGGCACTCGCCTTCGCCCAGTACCTCGGCGTCCGGATCGGTTGATCCGCCTGCTGCCGTGGCGGGCGGGCAACCGAAGCGGGACTGGCAAGATGAGCGGGGTGACCGCAACGATCCTGGACGGCAAGGCGACCCTCGCGAGCATCAAGTCCGAGCTCAAGCACCGGATCGCCGCGCTGGCCGCCCGAGGAGTGGTGCCGGGCCTGGGCACCGTGCTGGTGGGCGATGACCCCGGAAGCCGGTGGTACGTCTCGGCCAAGCACCGCGACTGCGCCGAGATCGGAATCGCCAGCATCCAGCGCGAGCTGCCCGCCACCGCCAGCCTGGCCGAGGTGCTGGCCGTGGTGGACGAGCTGAACGCCGATCCGGCCTGCACCGCGTTCCTGGTCCAGCAGCCCACCGGGCTGGATGAGTTCGCGATCCTGAGCCGGGTCGACCCGAGCAAGGACGTCGACGGCCTGCACCCGTACAACCTGGGCTCGCTGGTGCTCGGCCAGCCGGGCCCGTTGCCGTGCACGCCGATGGGCGTCATCGAGCTGCTGCGCCGCTATGACGTGCCGATCGTCGGAGCGCATGCGGTGGTCATCGGCCGTGGGCTGACGGTGGGCCGGCCGCTGGGGCTGTTGCTGACCCGCCGCTCGGAGAACGCCACGGTGACCCTGTGCCACACCGGCACCCGCGACCTGGCCGGCCAGGTGCGCCGGGGCGACATCGTGGTGGCGGCCGCCGGGGTGGCCGGCCTGATCACCGCCGACATGGTCAAACCGGGAGCCGCCGTCCTGGACGTCGGCGTCAGCCGGGTGGACGGCAGGATCGCCGGTGACGTGGCGGCCGGCGTGGCCGAGGTGGCCGGCTGCCTGGCCCCGAACCCCGGCGGTGTCGGGCCGATGACCAGGGCGATGTTGCTGAGCAATGTGGTGGCTGCCGCCGAGCGCCTGGCTGCGGGCTGAGCGATGACAAGCTGGTTGCCGGGCCGCGACCTCAAAGAGGTCCCGTTCGGCGTGGTGCTGCTGATCGAGCTGACCGCGGTGCTGTCGGTGGCGCTGGCGCCCCAGCACTGGCTTCGCGCGGTGGGCGGCATGGCTGTGGGGATGCTGGTGGCCGGCTTCTTCCGGCTGACCCTGAGCAATGAGCAGGCCGGCCTGCTGCGGGTGCGCCGGCGGGCCTTCGACGTCGCCTGTTACTGGGGGCTGGCGGTGTTCACCTTTTTGGTCGCGGTGGCCCTGCCTCCGGAGCTGACACTGTCCTGATACAATTTGTATCATGACGCGGGCGGTAGAGACCGAACGAGTTCAGCTCGAGTTGGCGAGAGCGAGCTACGAGCTGTCCCAAGCACGTCTGCGGCTGACCGACGCCGTAGTGCGAGCGGCGGAGGCGGGTTTGAGTCAGCGAGCCATCGCCGCCGCTCTGGGGACTAATCAGGTCGCCGTACACCGCATCCTGGCCGGTCGGCGCGATGAGCCCGCGCTACCGCCGCGAGTGCGGTACGACAGGCCAGACGCGAGGTTTCATTACGAGCTGCACCGCGAGATAGCGCGCCACATCCTTGAGGGCAAGGTGTCACCTTCACGTGCGGAGGCCGAGTTGGCGCGAATGCGCCGCAAGCTCCGCACCCCGGGAGCCGTGCGGTGGCTTGATGAGTGGGCCGTCATCCTCAGCTTGCCGGCTGAGCGCATGGTCGAAGCTTTTCTGGTCGGCGGGGAGATCGGCGAGAACCTGCGCCAGGTCAGTCCACTGCTGGGGATCGTCACCGAGGACGAGCGCAACGCGGCCTTGAACAGGGCCTATCGCAAGTGAACCGCGCAGACCTGCTTCATTCGATCCGCGCGGCATGTGACGTGGCTGAAGTCGATGAGGTACTCGTGCTCGGCAGCCAAGCCATTCTGGCCACTCGCCCCGAGGACGAACTGCCCGATCAAGCGACACGATCCCGTGAAGCCGACATCGCCGCCTGGCACGACCCCGACGAAGCCCTGTCGCACCGCCTGTCGGGGGTGTTGGGTGAGGACTCGGCCTTCGACCACATCAATGGCTATTACGTCGACGGTGTCAGCGTCAGCACCGCTCTATTGCCGCTGCACTGGCAGCAACGAGCGATCAGACTTGAGTCGTACTCGGTGGTCGGGCAGCAGACAGTGGTGGGCGTCTGCCCTGAAGCCGGCGACCTGTGCGTGTCCAAACTCTGCGCCCTGCGAGAGAAGGACCTGGATTTCGTCAGTGCTCTGCTGCGCGCGGGGATCGTCGACCGCGAGACGCTACGCGACCGGCTGGACACTGTGCCAGGCCTCGATCCCCTTGCCTTGACGCGTGCACAGGCCTGGCTGAGTAGCTTCCGCGACGCCGGGGATGGACCGCTTTGACGAACTCACGCCAACCGGGCGCACCATCATCCGGTGGCTCGCGGCGGCCGGAAGGCGGCGCGGTAATGTCGCCGGCATGACGAAAACACCCGTGAATGTCACCGTCACCGGCGCCGCCGGCCAGATCGGCTACAGCCTGCTGTTCCGGATCGCGGCCGGGCAACTGCTCGGCCCCGACGTGCCGGTGCGACTCCGGCTGCTCGAGATCGCCCCGGCGCTCAAGGCTGCCGAGGGCACCGCGATGGAGCTGGATGACTGCGCCTTTCCGTTGCTGGCCGGCATCGACATCACCGACGACGTCCGGGCCGCTTTCGACGGCGTGAACGTGGCGCTGCTGGTCGGCGCCCGGCCGCGCACCGCCGGCATGGAGCGCGGTGACCTGCTCACGGCCAACGGCGGCATCTTCAAGCCCCAGGGCGAGGCCATCAACGCCGGCGCCGCCTCTGACGTCCGGGTGCTGGTGGTGGGCAACCCCGCGAACACCAACGCCCTGATCGCCGCCGCGCACGCGCCGGACGTCGGCAAGGACCGCTTCACCGCGATGATGCGGCTGGACCACAACCGGGCGCTGAGCCAGCTGGCGAAGAGGACCGGCACCCCGGTGGGCGAGATCCGCAAGCTCACCGTCTGGGGCAACCACTCGGTCACCCAGTACCCCGACATCCGGCAGGCCGAGGTGGCCGGCAAGAACGCCGCCGAGCTGGTGGCTGACCAGGCCTGGATCGAGAACGAGTTCATCCCGACGGTAGCCAAGCGCGGCGCGGCGATCATCGAGGCCCGCGGCGCCAGCTCGGCCGCCTCGGCCGCCAACGCCGCGATCGACCACGTCCATGACTGGGTCAACGGCACTGCCGAGGGCGACTGGACCTCGGTGGGCATGGTCTCCGACGGCTCGTACGGCATTCCCGAAGGCCTGATCGCCGGCTTCCCGGCAGTCTCGGTGAACGGCAGCTGGCAGATCGTGCAGGGCATCGAGATCGACGACTTCTCCCGGACCCGGATCGACGCCTCGGTCGCCGAGCTGGTCAGCGAGCGCGACGCGGTCACCGAGCTGGGCCTGCTCTGAGCTGGGCTGGATCTGAGCTGTATTTGAACCGGCCGCCCGGCAGGCGCGATCGCCTGCCGGGTTCAGCGTCTCAGCCCCCGGCTCACAGCTCGCGAAGCACCGCCTGCCGCAGGATGTCCAGGCCGAGCCCGCCGAGGTCCAGTGCCCGGCGGTGGAAGGCCTTGAGGTCGAAGTCCACACCTTCGCGGGCTCGAGTCTCATCGCGCAGCTGCAGCCACAGCCGCTCGCCGATCTTGTAGGACGGCGCCTGGCCCGGCCAGCCCAGGTAGCGCTCCAGCTCGTAGCGCAGGAACTCCGGGGCCATGTTGGCGTGGCTGCTCAGGAATTGCCACGCCTTGTCATAGGTCCACGAGCCGCCCCCGACCTCGGCCGGCGCCGGCAGGTCACAGTGCACGCCGATGTCGATCACGACCCGGGCCGCGCGCAGCGACTGGCCGTCCAGCAGCCCCAACCGGTTGCCCGGATCGTCCATGAAGCCGAGGTCGGCCATCAGCCATTCGGCGTACAGCGCCCAGCCCTCGCCATGCCCGGACACCCAGGACGCCAGCCGGCGCCAGCGGTTGAGCGAGTCCTTGCACTCAACCGCCCGGGCGATCTGCAGGTGATGCCCCGGAACCCCTTCGTGGTAGACGGTGGTCAGCTCCCGCCAGGTGGCGAACTCGGTGACTCCGGCCGGCACCGACCACCACATCCGGCCCGGTCGGGAGAAGTCGTCCGAGGGACCGGAGTAGTAGATGACGCCGGTGTGGGTGGGCGCGATCCGGCATTCCAGCCTGCGGAGCTGCTCGGAGATCTCGAAGTGGCTGCCGGCCAGGGCCTCGATCGCGGCGTCGGATCGCTCCTGCATCCAGGCCTGCAACTGCTCGGTGCCGCGCAGCTTGCGGACCGGGTCGGCGTCCAGGACCTCGATCGCCTCGGCCACCGTGGCGCCGGACTTGATCTCGTCGGCTGTCTCGGCCATCAGCCGGTCGATCCGGGCCACCTCGTCCAGGCCCCACGCGTAGGTCTCGGCCAGGTCCACCGACGCGCCGAGGAACTGGCGCGACAGCACCGGGTAGCGCTGCGCGCCGATGGCATCGGTGGCCGGCGCCTGGCCGATCAGCTCGTCGGCGAGGAAGTCGCGCAGCCGCTGGTAACCGGCCTGGGCGGCCTGCGCGCCCCGGTCCAGGTCGGCTTGCAGCGAGTCCGGGATCGTCGCCGCGTCGCGGGCCCCGGCGGCGAAGCCGGCGAAGAAGCCGTCTGGGCCCAGGTTGTCCTCGCACTGGACGATGCACGCCTGAACCTGCCTGCGCGGCGCGACGTCACCGCGGCTGGCGGCCAGCCGGAGCGACTCCAGGTAGCCCTCGACCGCCGCCGGCAGGGCACTGAGCCGGCTGGCGATCCGCGACCACTCCTCGGCGGTGCCGGTGGGCATCAGGTCGAAGACGTCGCGCAGGTTCTGCACCGGGCTGGCGATGTTGTTCAGCTCCGAAAGCGGCATCCCGAGCTCGTACAGGTCGTCCTGGACTCCCAGCCGTTCGATCATCGCGGCGATAGTCACCTTGTCGGTGTCGTCCGCCGGGCTGGCCTGGCCCAGCTCCCGCAACGTGCGCCGGTTCAGTTCCGCCAGGGCCTGCAGGCCGGCCGGGGACAGGTCGGGCATCCGGTCGTCGAAGCCGGGAGCGCCGATGAAGGTGGCCGTCAGCGGGTCGAGCTCGAGTTGGGCGTCGAGGTGGCTTTCAGCGAGGGCGTCCACGTCAGTGCGATCACGAGCCGTACCGCCGGCAGTCGGGGCGTCGGTGGAGGGGGGAGTCATAGTTGTGCAACCTAATACCCGATTCGGACAGGAGCCAAGCCGCCGGCGCCCGGCGCCACCCGGATCGGGCGGCAGGGGTGATCGCCTAAACTTCGGAGCAAGCAGCGCCACCGGGGCTCCCGGTGCGGCGCCCGCACACTCGAGAGGCGATCCATGTCGAAGATCAAGGTGGTAGGTACCGTCGTCGAGCTGGACGGCGATGAGATGACCAGGATCATCTGGCAGTTCATCAAGGACCGGCTGATCCATCCGTACCTGGATGTGAACCTCGATTACTACGACCTCGGTATCGAGCACCGCGACGCCACCGACGATCAGGTCACCGTCGACGCGGCCGAGGCGATCAAGCGGCACGGGGTCGGCGTCAAGTGCGCCACCATCACCCCGGACGAGGCCCGGGTCGAGGAGTTCGGCCTCAAGCAGATGTGGCGCTCGCCCAACGGCACCATCCGCAACATCCTGGGCGGCGTGATCTTCCGCGAGCCGATCATCATGGCCAACGTGCCCCGGCTGGTGCCGGGCTGGACCAAGCCCATCGTGGTCGGCCGGCACGCGTTCGGCGACCAGTACCGGGCCACCGACCTGGTCGTTCCCGGCGAGGGCACCCTGACGCTGACCTTCACGCCGAAGGACGGCGGTGAGCCCACCGAGCTGAACGTCTTCGAGTTCCCCGGCGGCGGCGTCGCGCTGGCGATGTACAACCTCGACGCGTCCATCCGGGACTTCGCGCGGGCCTCGTTCAACTACGGCCTGCAGCGCAACTACCCGGTGTACCTCTCCACCAAGAACACCATCCTCAAGAAGTACGACGGCCGGTTCAAGGACATCTTCGCCGAGATCTTCGAGTCCGAGTTCAAGGCAGACTTCGACGCGGCGGGCCTGACCTATGAGCACCGGCTGATCGACGACATGGTTGCCGCCGCGCTGAAGTGGGAGGGCGGCTACGTCTGGGCCTGCAAGAACTACGACGGCGACGTGCAGTCCGACATCGTGGCGCAGGGCTTCGGCTCACTCGGCCTGATGACCTCCGTGCTGCTCTCCCCCGACGGCAACACCGTCGAGTCCGAGGCCGCCCACGGCACCGTCACCCGCCACTACCGCGAGCACCAGAAGGGCCGCGAGACCAGCACCAACCCGATCGCCTCGATCTTCGCCTGGACCGGTGGGTTGAAGCACCGCGGCAAGCTGGACGGCACCCCCGAGGTCACCGGCTTCGCCGAGGCGCTCGAGCGGGTCTGCATCCAGACCGTCGAGAGCGGCTCCATGACGAAGGACCTCGCCATCCTCATCGGCAAGGACCAGCCCTGGCTGAACACCCAGGCCTTCCTGGCGAAGCTCGACGAGAACCTGAAGAAGGCGATGGCCTGACCGCGGCCTGAATCCCGGCCGGGGGCGGGCCTTCCGGGGCCCGCCCTTTTTCGTGCCCGCCGCGCCGGAGCGTCCCGATGCACTCGCTCAGCCCGCTCGACTGGATCGCCTTCGGCCTCTTCGCGGCCTGCTGGTTCGGCTACT
>DASVQQ010000015.1 GCA_036389035.1 Jatrophihabitans sp. | reverse complement strand
GGACGTCGTCCTGCGGCGCGCCGAAGGATTTCAGGCCCTTGGGCGTCGTGATGACGTCCAGCACCACCCGCAGCCTGTCCTCGGGCACCCGCCGGTCCAGGCCCAACGCCACGGTGACGTCCAGGCCGTGAATCACGTCATGGGTCAACGAACCCGTGAGCCCGACGCCCAGCGGCGTGCGTGCCGACTCCGCACCCTCAGCCATCACCAACAACAGCTCGTGCGGCGAGGCCGAGCCGTCCTGCCGGGCGCGGCGGTCGGCCATCCGATCGAACCGCCCGCCGGACCTGGCCAGCTCGGCCAGGAACCGCGCCGTCGAGTACCGGTAGAGCATCTCCATGTGCGCGACCACCTCACGCACCCGCCAGCCGGCGCACAGTGTCGGAGCGTTCCAGGACTCCTCCGGCAGGCCGCTCAGCACGGCGGCCAGCTCCCGACGCTCAGCGGTGATCATGTTCCGCAGCCGGGAGTCGGTCATCGGCGCTCCGTAGCGCTCGAGCTCAGCCATCGGAAGGCCGGGCGTCATCAACGCCGGACTGGCGGGTCCCGGCACCCGCGGTGAGGGACGCCAGGTAGCCGGCGAACTTGTCCAGCGATGAGGTGAAACCGACCTGGGCCTGCGGGCTTCGAAACGCCTCGGGGACGTTCGCCTGGTGGATCCGCACCTCGGTTCGGGAGCCGCCGAGGTCGCGGAAGGTCGACGTGGTCGTCACGCCGCTGTTCGACTCGCTCCACACCAGCCGCTCGGGCTCCACGATCTCGACGAAGACACCGCGGGTCGGGTACTGGCTGCCGTCGGAGTCGTTGACCATGATGGTCTCGAACACCCCGCCCGGGCGGGCGTCGACCGTGATGGTGCTCAGCGGCGTGCTCATTCCGACCGGGCCCCAGAAGTGGGTGAGGTGCTCCGGTTCGATCATGCAGCGAAAGACCAGCTCCCTGGGCGCCTCGAAGACTCGGGTGTAGACAAGTTCAGCGGTGTCGGATCGGACGTCGTTCATGGGTCATTCCTTTTCTTGTGCGGGCGTTTCTTGGGCGGTCGGGTGCTGGAGGCGGTGCAGGTGCTCCTCAAGCCTGTCGAAGCGCTCTGTCCAGATCCGCCGGTTCTGCTCGATCCAGCCCAGCGCGGAGTCCAGCGCCTCGCGCTCGAGGTGGCAGGGCCTGAACTGGGCCTGCCGGGTGCGTGAGATGAGCCCGCAGCGCTCAAGCACCTTGAGGTGCTTGGAGATCGCCGGCAGGCTCAGGTCGAACGGCTCGGCCAGCTCGTTGACGGTGGCATCGGCTCTGGCCAGCCGGGCCACCATCGCCCGGCGGGTCGGGTCGGCCAGGGCGGTGAAGGTGGCGTCGAGCTGGTCCTCTGTCACGGTCATGTCTGGCTCCCCTGGCTGGCCTGAGCATTATTTAGCCAGATGGTTATTTAGCTGTCAAGCTAAGTAAGGTAAGGTGGCGCCCGAGTGGTGGACAGTCGACGGGCGCCCCCTATCGGTCCTTACCCGCTCGTCCTAAGGAGGTTCTCGTGCACTCGGTCACCTGCCAGCTCTCGGTGTCACTGGACGGCTTCATCGCCGGGCCGAACCAGAGCCTGGAGAACCCGCTCGGCGAGGGCGGGATGCGCCTGCACGAGTGGGCGTTCTCCAACGCCAGCTGGCGTGCCCAACACGGCCTGGACGGCGGCGAGCGCAACGCCGACTCCGAGGTCATCGAGGAAGCCACCCAAGGGGTCGGCGCCTACCTCATGGGCCGCAAGATGTTCGGCGGCGGCGACGGGCCCTGGGATGAGAACTGGACCGGCTGGTGGGGCGATGAGCCGCCCTATCACGCGCCGGCCTTCGTGCTGAGCCGCCATCCGCGGGAGCCGCTGCGGCTGCAGGGCACCACGTTCACCTTCGTCAATGACGGCATCCACTCCGCGCTCGAACAGGCCCGGGCTGCCGCAGGCGACCAGGACGTCGCGATCGCCGGTGGCGCCAAGACCGTCCAGCAGTACCTGGCGGCCGGCCTGCTCGACGAGCTGCACCTGCACGTGGTCCCGGTTCTCCTCGGCAGCGGCGAGCGGCTGCTGGTCGACGCCGGCAACCCGATGCTGCAACCGGTGCAGGTGGTCGCCGCGCCGACCGTCACGCACCTGAAGTACCGCGTTCTGCACTAGCTTCTAGCGATGGCCCCCACCCGCCGGACGGCGCTGCTCGGTGGCCTCGGCGTGCTGGGCGCCGCGGTCGCGGGACTGGGCGGCGGCCTGGCATCGGGGTTGCTGCCCGGACGTGACCGGCTCGGCCGGCTGGGCGGGGTCACCGACACGGTGCCGGCCGGCGTCCCGGCGCGTGAGCCCGGCCGGCTGGTCACCGGCAGTTTCGTCTCGGCGGCGCGGCGGGGAACGCCGACGTCCTGGAGCCTGGCCTACCCGCCCGGGCATGACCGGGTAGGGCTGTCGGTGCTGATCTCGCTGCACGGGCGCGGCGGTGACCACCGGGACACGTTCGCGGGAAGCCTGCACCTGGACCGGTTCCTGGCCGAGGTGGTGGCGCAGGGCAGCGCGCCGTTCGCCATCGCCTCGGTCGACGGCGGTGATCACGAGTACTGGCACCCGCGGCGCGACACCGACCCGGCCGCCATGGTGATCGATGAGTTCCTGCCGCTGCTGAGCAAGCGCGGGGTGGACACCACCCGGATCGGGTTGCTCGGCTGGTCGATGGGCGGCTACGGCGCGCTGTACCTGGCCGGGCGGCTGGGCCCGCGACGCGCCGCGGTGGCCATCGCCGAGAGTCCCGCGCTGTGGCGCCAGGCCGGCCACAGTGCCGAAGGGGCGTTCGACGACGCCGAGGACTTCGACAAGCACGCGATCTTCGGACGGACCAGCCTGCTCGAGGGCATCGCGCTGCGGGTGGACTGCGGCGCCGAGGACGGGTTCGCCCCGGTCACCCGCGACCTGCGGGCGGCGCTGTCGCCGGTTCCGGCGGGTGGCATCGAGCCGGGCGGCCACGACGCCGGGTACTGGCGCAGCCAGGCTGCGGCGCAACTGCGCTTCGCCGCCACCCACCTTGCCTGACCTGCCCCGCGGCGGCTCTGGCAACCTGGACGCCGTGACCGCCGATCCGCTGTTCGAGCGACTGCTTGCCGAGGCCGAGGCGGCGCCGGTGCAGGGTTGGGACTTCTCCTGGTTCGACGGGCGGGCCAGCGAGCAGCGCCCGTCCTGGGGCTACGCCGAGCTGATGGGACGGCAGCTGGCGGCGGCCCGCTCCGCGCTGGACCTGCAGACCGGTGGCGGCGAGGTGCTGGCCGGCATCCCGACGCCACCGGCGATGCTGTGCGCGACCGAGTCCTGGCCGCCGAACGTCCGGATCGCCCGCCGCAACCTGGCTCCGCTGGGCGGCCGGGTCGTCCAGGCCGCGGACGGGCAGCCGCTGCCGTTTCGGCGCGAGAGCTTCGACCTGGTGGTGAGCCGGCACCCGACCGTGGTGCTGTGGGACGAGATCGCCCGGGTGCTGCGCCCCGGCGGCCGTTACCTGTCCCAGCAGATCGGCATCGGCTCCAACCGGGAGCTGTATGAGTACCTGATGGGGCCGCAGCCGCACCCGGAGGGCAACGGCAGTGAGCGGGTTCTGGCCGCGCTGGCCGCTGCCGGCCTGGTCGCCGAGGACGTCCGGCACGAGTCGTTGGAGGTCCGCTTCGACGACATCGCCGCCGTGGTGGTGTTCCTGCGCAAGGTGATCTGGACCGTGCCGGACTTCTCGGTGCCGCGTTACCGGGATCAGCTCGCTGAGCTGCACGAGCAGATCCAGCGCGACGGGCCGTTCACCTCGCACTCCCAGCGACTGCTGGTGCAGGCTCGCAAACCCGCCGGCTGAAGGAGATTCAGCAGTCCACCGGCGGCAGGTCGCTCAGCGTGACCCTGCTCAGCCCGGCCGCGCCCGACTTCGTGCTGCCGGTACCGAAAATCACCTCGTTGCCGACCACCGCCTGCAGCCTGACGTCCTCGGGCAGGCGAATGCGTGCCCCGCTACGCAGGTCCAACAGGCTGTACTGCGTGTTCACCTCGGTCGCGAGGAGCGGAGAGATCGCCGCCTCGGCAAAGGGGCCCTTCGCGGGATAGCCGGTGAGCTCCAGGGAGCCGCTATCGACCGAAAGAGTGTAGAAAATAGTCCTGCCACTCTCTTCTCGCACGTAGGACAGCTTGCCGCGGCCGTCGAAGCCGAAGTTGTTACCGACGAGCATGCTGGAAATCGTCGGTAAGGACGAGAGCGGCGCGCCGGCGCCATGGATGAGGGCGGCGTCTAATTCCCTGTGGTGGATCAGCGCCACGCCGATGCCGTAGGAGACCAGCCCGGTCGCGCCGGCGGCATGAACCGAGGCGCTGGCCGAGTTCCGAGCGAGGTCCCAGGACTCCAGGGTGGTGGTCTCGGGCTCGGTGGGGACCGTAGCCAGCCAGTACACCTTGCCGGCTGCGATAACCGGCGCTCCCAGCACGCTCTTTCCTTGAGCATTGTGCTGTTGCGGCAGCTCGGCCAGCGTCCGGATGACGTCGGCGCCGCGGTCGTAGAGCAGCACCTTGTAGCTGTAGTCCAAATTCTGCGGACGCGCGACGGCGAAGGTGACCCAGTCGGCTGTGATGGCGCCGGTCGGATCGGCATGGGGGATGTCGCTGCCTTCCGGGGTGTAGATGGGCACGCCCCTGCTGCCCCGGAACAGCGCCACCTCGAGGTCGGAGTAGATCGCTGAGGTCTGGCCCGTGGGTTCATTGCCCTGGAGGGCCAGGTAATCGCCGGTGTCGCCGTTGACGCTGACCACCTGGTTGAGGCTGGGATTCACCTGAACCACGCCGGCCCTGATCGCCTGCAGCCACCGGTCCGGAGCAAGGGCCGTGCACGATGGCATCCCCGCACGCCCTCCGGGGCCGCTCCTCCCGACATTGCTCATAGCCATATCAGTACGACCATTCTGATCTTGCTGATCCTGGTCGGACAGGCTTGCTTGAATTCCGAGGACGGTGCCGGCGATCACGGCGAACACCACCACCGCCGCCGCCAGCAATCCGAAGTTCTCCCGGTACCGGCGTGATCGGCCCGGCCTGCGACCGGCCGCTGTCCGGTTGCCCTTACCGGAGCCGAGATCGAGGGGTGGCGGCTGGGTCACGGTTGCCGCCCGTTGCTCGAACAGCTCGGTCAGCCGGCGTTCGAGGTCATCGCCTCGTGGCGCGTTCATCGGTTGGTCCTGTCAGTGGTGGGGCATAGCAGGGAGACCTCGTTCGAGGTCCGCAGGTCGGCCAGTGCCCGTGACGCCAGGCTGCGGACGGTCCCGCGCCGGCAGCCGAGGGTCTTGGCTATGTCTTCGTCGCTGTAGCCGAGGTAGTAACGCATGACCAGCACGACCCGTTGGCGGTGCGGCAATCCCGCCAGTAGGTGCCACAACTCGTCACCGGACCCCGGATCCGGGTCGGTGACCGGCCGGTCCACATCGGTGGCGGTGAGCACCTCGGTGTTGAATCGGCGGCGACTCCAGCTGATGTTGGCGTTGACGATCGCCCGCCGGGCGTAGGCCAAGGGCTGGTCGATGTCGAGCCGGGCGCCGAAGCGCCGGTGCATGGCCAGCAACACGTCCTGGACGAGGTCATCGGCGCGATCGCGGTCACCGCTGACGAGGTAGGCGAACCGGGTCAGTTCCAGCCCGTGCCGGCGCGCGAAGTCTTCCACACTCTGGCCGGCTGCAGCGTCGAAGCTGAGTTCAGGCATCGTCACCTCCACCCCGGACACCTGACGGGCGGCTGACAGCCGACTCCGCCTCAACTGCATCACCGGGTAAACGGTGACCTGTGTCGTCATACCCCTCAAACGTGAACCGAACCGGAACTGTTGCACATTCAGCGCGCCTATCTGCGCGACAAGGCTGCAGTGCTGGTCGGATGCGGCGCTGGTTGACCATCTCTCCAGCCGGGCGGGACCTTTCCGCATTTACCCCAATCGGTTCCTCTTAGGTCCAGAATGACCGGGTGAGCAACCGTGACCATGAGCCGGGAGGAGTCGACTGGCTCGACCTCGGGCCAGACCCGGACGAAGGCAAGCCGCCGGCCACTCCCCGGCGGCGGTACCTGTGGTACGGCGGGGCGGCCGCGCTCGTTGCGGTAGCGCTGTTGCTCACCCGGACCCAGAACGGCGCCAACGAGGCGGCCACCTCAGCCAACTCACCGTCGCAGGCCGTCTCGTCGAGCTCGCCGTCACGTGCCGTCCCATCGAGTTCCGGCTCGTCAGGCTCGTTCGTGAACCCGACCGAGCTGCCCACCGGCGCGGCGAGCTTGCCGTCCAGGCCCCCGACCCAGATCACCAGCCTCGGGCGTCCGCTGCTCGACGCGCCCACCGACTGGGAGCTGTTCGCCCACGGCCCGGGCGTCGTCTTCCGCATCCAACTCGCGCTCGGACGGATCACCGCCACCGCGGTGCCGGTACCCGTCCACGACACGTCGACGATGTTCTTCGTCGGCTCCGACCGGGCCATCGTCCGCGCGCTGGACGACTCGCCCGGTTATGTGGTGCGCGACGGGAAGCCGGCCGCGGAGCTGCCGCTGTCCTTGACCCGCAGGCTGGTGATGTTGCCGAGCCGGGACCAGCGGCATCTGTGGACGGAAGCGTCTGCCGGCGACCAGACCAGGTTGGCCCTGGTGAAGCTGGACGGCGCCCCGACCGGTGTCACGATCGACATCCCGCAGAACGCCTTCGTGCAGGGTTCCGATGGCGCCGGGAACGTGCTGTTGACGGGCATCGGCGGCTGGTACTACGCCCGGTCCGGCAGCGTGCACCGGATCACCGGCGGCCTGCTGGTGGCCAGCGGCCCCACCCGCTGGCTCACCGTCGAATGCGATGACAGCCTCTCCTGCGCCCATGTCGTCACCGACCGGGCCAGCGGCGCCCGCCGCACCCTGAACACACCGGTCGACCACGGCGAGCAGCCCGGGATGATCTCACCGGATGGCAAGACCGCGGCGCTGCTGAAATATGTCGGCGACGGCGGCATCCACCTACTCGATCTCGGCTCCGGCTTGCAACGCTCGGTCGCGGCGACCACCAGCGAGACGGACTTCCAGAGCGGGGTCCCGTTCGTCTGGTCGCCTGACAGCCGCTGGCTCTTCGTCATCGATGGCGCCAACCGGGTGCTGATCGTCAACCGCGACACCGGTCGGGCCACCCCGCTCGGGACGAAGCTGACGCCAGTCAGCCACCTTGCCCTGCGGCACGGTTCGGGCTGAGGCGCCAACGCCCTGCTTGCTAGCCATACATTGTCATGACCTATCATCGGCCGCCTGGTCGGAACTTGTGCGGACGGGGCTGGCCTAGCCAGGATCTCACTTTCCGGGCCTGGCCGGTGGAGCATGATGGCATGGTGAGCGAACGCGACTCCGATCCGGATCCGGTGCACTGGCTCGACCTCGGCCCCGATCCTGATCTGGACAGCAACCGCAGGCAGCCCCGACGCTGGCGGTGGTGGAGCGCGCTGGCGGTCGCGATGGTGGCGGCGCTGTTGCTTGCCCAGAACCAGCAGGGCGATCAGTCACCGGCCGGGGCCGATCGGGCGGCCGGCGGCGCTCGGACCATCCCGGCCTCATCAGGCTCCGCGCCGGCCGGCCGGCCGGTGCCGGAGTCGCACTCCATGCCACCGGGCTCCGGGTTACCGGGCTCACCCCTGCCCGGAGTGCCGATGGGCGGCGCAGCCGCCGCGGGGCAGGCCGGCGCGAGCACGGTGACGATGACCGACCTCGGCCGGCCGTTGCTCGACGTGCCCGATGACTGGGAGCTGTTCGGCCAGGGCGAGGGCGTTGTGGTGCGGATGGAGTTAGGGCGCGGCCGGATCACCCGCACGTCGATGCCGGTGCTGGGCAGCGCGAGCCCGATCCACTTCGTGGTCGGGCAGGACCGGGCGATCGTCCATCCGATGGACTGGGTGCCCGGTTATGTCGTACACGATTCGAAGCCGGCCACCCTGCTGCCGCCGGCTCTCAGCCAGGCCGCCTCGACGCTGCCCGGACCTGATCCCTGGCATCTGTGGGCCGAGACCGAGGCCGGCACCGGATCGGCGTTGACGCTGCTCACCCTGGACGGCCGCCCGGCCGGCGTGCAGATCCCCATCCCGCCTGACGCGACCGTGCAGGCCTCTGACCGGGCCGGCAACGTGTTGCTGTTCGGCGTCGGCGGCATGTATGACGCCCGGCCGGACGGCATGCACCGGATCACCAGCGGAACGCTGCTGGCGGTCGGGCCCACCCACTGGCTGGCGCTGGAATGCGATGAGCGCTACCGCTGCGCCGGCGCCGTGATCGACCGGGACAGCGGGGCCAGGCGCGCCCTGAAAACCCCGCTGGACTCCTACGAGCAGAACGCCGGCGCCGTCTCACCGGACGGCCGGATGGCCGCGTTGCTGCAGCCCAACGGCGTCCGGGGCAGCAACGTGCACCTGCTCGACCTGGCCACCGGCGCGGATCGGGTGACCGGCGTGCGGACAAGGTCGCACCAGACCCAGGGAGGCCGCGCGTTGGTCTGGTCGCCCGACAGCCGCTGGCTGTTCGTCACCGACGGCGACGGCCAGGTGCTGGCGGTCGATCGCGCGGGCAGGTCGGTCGTGCTCGACGCGCAGGTGGGCCGGCTCGACCAGCTCGCCCTGCGGACCGCCCACCCGTTGAAGCGGTGACCGCGGCTCAGCTGAGCGTGCTGTTGGCGTAGCAGGCCATCGCGTCCCGGTAGTACTCGGCCAGGCCGCCGGCGATCCGGTCGTAGGTGGCCTTGAAGCGCTCGTCCTCGACGTACATCCGGCCCAGGTTTCTGAAGGCGTCGGCGTCCGGGGTCCAGAACCGGCAGACACCCTGGTAGGCGAGGCCGACCTCGGCCTGCACGGCGTCGTCGTCGACCGGCGTGCCGGCGGCCATCAACTCCGCCATCCGGATCATGGCCGCCGTCATCTCGCGCTGCATCCGCTCGATGTCCTGCGGCGTCAGGGTGGCGGTGAACCTGGCGGCCTGCTCCCACTCCTGCGGCCAGCGTTCGCGGGCCTCGTCGTCGTAGACGGACGGGTCGAATCCCTCGAACAGGTTCTCCGGTCGGTTGATCTCGGTCATCGCGGCGTTTCCTTCCGCTTGCGGCTGGTCAGTGGCTTGCGGTTGGTCAGTGGCTTGCAGTTGGTCAATGGTTCGGGCGACAGTGCGGGCGAGCACCCCGAGCCGGTCCCGCTCGCGCAGCAACCGCTGATAGTGCTCGCGCAGGGCCTGGACCGGGTCGAGCTGGCTGTCGAGGATGCCCCTGATCTCGGCCAGCCCCAGGCCCAGCTCGCGCAGCAGCAGGATCTGCTGCAGCCGCAGCAGCTCGGCCTGCTCGTAGTAGCGGTAGCCGTTGGTGCCGATCCGCGCCGGTGGCAGCAGCCCGATCTCGTCGTAATGCCGTAGCGCCCGCGAGCTGACCCCGGACATCCGGGCCACCTCGACGATCGACCAGGACACGCCGCCACCTCCTCTCGGTACTCACCGGCGCCTTGTGGTTCTCACCGACGCCTTGTCGGTATTCACCGGCGCCTTGTCGGTCTGACCGGTGCTCACGTGCTCACGTGCTCACGTGCTCATCGCCGACGGTAAAGGTTGACGCTGGGCGAAGGTCAAGCCAGCTCAGCCGGCAGACCTCACGGTGCGCACCACCGGCACCAGCCGGCCGTCCTGGCTCACCACGGCGATGTCACCCTGCTGGTCGGTGCGGGCCACCGGCACCCCCAGCCGCGCCAGCTCGGCCAGCAGCAGCGGTGACGGGTGCCCGTAGTCGTTGTCCACGCCGGCCGAGATCAGCGCCAGGTCGGCCTGGGCAGCGTGCAGGAACGCCGGATCGGAATACGCGCTGCCGTGGTGCGGAACCTTGAGGATGTCGGCGCGCAGATCCGCGCCGGTGCTGAGCAGGTCGTCCTGGGCCTCGACCTCGGCGTCGCCGGGCAGCAGGATCCGCACGCCGGCCACCGTCGCCCGCAGCACCACCGAGGTGTTGTTCGGGTCCGAGCGTGAGCCGAGGAACACGTGGCTCGGGCCGAGCACGTCGAGCCGGCTCTGACCGGCGTCGATGCGCTGGCCCGCGACGGCGGGCTCGAGCCGCAGCCGGTGGCCGGCCAGCACCGACAGCATCAGCCGGTGACCGCCGGCCGGCTCAGGAAGGGGTGAGCTGAGCACCCGGTCGACCTGGCGTTGATGCAGCACGCCGGACAGGCCACCGACGTGGTCGAGATGATCGTGGCTCAGCACCAGCACCGCGATCCTGCTGACGCCCAGCTCGCGCAGGCAGCGGTCCACCGACACCGGGTCAGGGCCGGCGTCGACGACGACCGCGCTGCCCTGCCCCGCGTTGAGCACCAGCGCGTCACCCTGGCCCACGTCACAGGCCACCACGATCCAGCCGGGTGGCGGCCAGCCCACCAGCACCGCCCGGCCCGGAATCTGGATCAGCACCCCGAGCGCGGTCGCGACCCCCAGCAGCACCCGGGCGGCCGGGCGGCGGCAGAGCAGCACCACCGCGGCGCTCAACGCGGCGAGCAGCAACCCACCCCGGACGCCGGACGGCCAGGGCAGCGAGGCGCCGGGCAGCGAACCGAAGTACTCCGCCACCCACACCAGCCACCGGCAAGGCCAGCCGGCCAGTTGCGCCAGCAGCACCGCCAGCGGCAGCCACAGCACCGAGCTGAGCGCCGCCAGCAACCCGAGGATGGTGGCGGCGGCGACCACCGGCTCGGCCAGCACGTTCGCCGGGATCGCCACCAGGCTGACCCGGCCGCTGATGCCGGCGATGATCGGCACCGTGACCAGGTGGGCCGCGGCGGCGACCGCCAGCGCTTCGGCCAACCCGGCCGGCACCCGCCGCCGGCGCAGCGCCAGCGCCCAACCTGGCGCCACCAGCAGCAACGCCGCGGTCGCGACGACCGAGAGCGCGAAGCCGAAGTCGACCGCCAGGCCCGGCTGCCACAGCAGCAGCCCGAACATGGTGGCGGCCAGCACCGGTAACGCCGCGCGTTGCCGTCCGGTGGCCAGCGCGATGAGCGCGATGCCCGCCATCACCGCCGCCCGCAGCACGCTCGCCGACGGGCGCGCGAGCACCACGAAGCCGACCAGCACCACCATGCTGACCAGCGCGATCACCATCGGTGAAGCCCGCAGCCGCCTCAGCAGCAGCGCCACCGCGCCCACCACCAGCGACAGGTTGGTGCCGCTGACGGCAGTCAGGTGCGAGAGACCGGCCACCCGGAACCGCTCCTCCAGCACCGGATCGAGCCGGCTGGTGTCACCCACCACCAGGCCTGGCAGCAGCCCGCGAGGCAGCTCGGGAAGCCCGGCGGCTGAGCGCTGCAGGCCCGCGCGCAGCTGACCGGCGCCGCGCTGCCACCACGGCGGGCGGCCGAGCAGCTCGGGCTCCGAACGCGCCAGGACGGTGGCCGCCAGCAGGTTGTCCGGCAGGGGCGGGCTCAACCGAGCGCTCAGCCGGACCCGCTGGCCGGGCAGCACCCCGCGCCAGGCGCCGGAGGGTCCCAGCACCAGCACCGCGCCGGACAGCTCGGTGCGCCGGCCTTCGACCGTGACCGCCCGCACCTCGGCGTCGACGGCCATCCGCGGCGAGCCGGCCGCTCCGCCGGAACCCAGCGGCCGCGGGTCACCGCGCACCAGCAGCTCGACGCTGACCTCACCACCGGCGCGGGCCAGGGTGGCCAGCTCACCGTCATGGGCGAGGTGCAGCCGGACGGCCAGCGGGGCCAGCAGCGCGGCCGAGCAGCAGGCGGCGAACGCCCCGATCAGTAGCACCGGCTGCCAGCGGCCGGCGAAGGCCAGCACCGCCGCCGTCAGCAGCGCGACGAGGACCGCCAGGGCGACCGCGACCGCGCTGTGCCCGAGCGCCCAGAGCACCGCCGCCCAGCCGGCCAGCGCGCCGAGCCCCAGTCGCAGGTCCAACGGCTCGTTCATCCGATGCTCACGAGCGACTTCAGGTCGGCGTACTTGCTGTCGCCGATCCCGGAGACGCCGCGTAACTGGTCGACGGAGTCGAAGCGGCCGTGCTCGGTCCGCCAGTCCAGGATGCGTTGCGCCAGCACCGGGCCGACGCCGGGCAGGCCGTCGAGCTGCGACAGGGTGGCCGAGTTGAGGTCGAGCGGTCCGGACGTCGAGGCGTCCGGACCGGCCGGCGCGCCGCCGCCTGCCCCACTACCGCCGCCGGCACTGCCGCCGCCGGCACTTCCGCCGCCTGCCGCGACCAGCCCGACCAGCAGTTGCTCACCATCGGCCAGCTTGCGGGCCAGGTTCACCAGCACCGGGTCCACCCCGCTCAGCAGGCCACCGGCCGCCCGCACCGCGTCATCGACCCGGGAGCCGGCCGGCAACCGGTAGACGCCGGGCTTGCGCACCTTGCCGGCCACGTCCACCACCACCGGTGGTTGCGAGCCGGTGGCAGTCGCCGCCGGACTGCCGCGGCCGCCCAGCGGGGACTTCAGCGAACCGCCCGGCGCCATCGGAGCCGGTGCCGGTGACGGCCCGGCGGGCTCGGACGATGTCGTGTCGGCGGCCAGCATCGGGCGCGGTTGCGCCGCCAGCACCCAACCGCCGGCCACCAGCACGGTCACGGCGGTGACCACCGCCATCGCCAGGACGCCCCGGCGACCGGGGTTGCACCGCGCTCCGGCCAGTGACGAACCGGCCGGGTCCAGCACGCCGAGCCGGGCCGCCACCGGACTGCCAAGCAGCCGGCCGGCAAGTTCGGCCAGCCTGCCGCCCACTCCGCGCCCCTCGTGACCCCGTTGCACCCGGACGACGTTAGGCAGCCGGCGCCGGCCCGAACCGGCACGCGGGGCATCTGTGGGAAAAGCACATAGTTGTGGATGGGAGACTGCCCGATGTGCCTGTGAAGTCCATGCCCACCGCGTCGGCCGTCCCGCCGTCCGGCTCGTCATGGCACCCGGTCAGCTTTGCCAGGCGGCTGTGGAACTCGGGGTACCGGCCGGCCCTGATCGCCACCGCGTTCGCCGCCCTGCTGGCCTGGGGCTTCCTGCTGCTGCCGCCGATGAACACCGACCTGGCCGCCCAGCTGGCCCGCGCCGACTTCGCCGCCGAGTACCCCGTCTCGATCATCGACTTCCGCTGGTTCGGCGGCACCGTCGAGTACGGCTACACGCTGTGGGCCTCGACCCTGATGGCCTACATCGGCACCAAGGTCACCGGCGCGCTGGCCGCGGTGATCGGCACCTGGTACACCACCCGGCTGCTGCACCGGCTGCGCCCGACCCGTCCGATCCTGGGCGGCCTGGCGGCGGCGGTGACCCAGGTGGCCAACGTGGTCGAGGGCCGGATCACCTTTGCCTGCGGGCTGACCTGCGGGCTGATCGCGATCACCCTGTTCACCACCAACCGGATCCCGCGCTGGCTGGCGGTGCCGCTGGCAGTGCTGTTCAGCCTGCTCTGCGGTGGTGCCAGCCCGGTGGCCGGCCTGCTGCTCTGGGTGGCCGGCGGGGTGGCGTTGCTGATGCGGCGGCCGGTCGCGGCGGCGGTGCTGATCGTGCCGTCCGGGCTGGCCATGATGGTCATCTCGGTGATCTTCGGGGACGGCGGCCGCCAGCCGTTCACCTTCCTGGACTTCCTGAAGTCGTTGATCGCGCTGGCCATCGTGCTGGCCGCCGTGCCCCGCCGCTGTCACCCGATCCGGCTCGGCGCCGGCATCGGGATCGTGATGCTGATCGCGGCCTTCACGCTGCCCACCCCGGTCGGCTCGAACTCGACCCGGCTCAGCCTGCTGTTCGCGCTGCCGATCGCGGCCTCGTTCGTGCACTGGCGAACCCGGACGCTGACCGCGCTGGCGCTGGTGGCGATCCTGGCGGTGCAGCTGCCGGTCAACCCCGGGACCATCGCCAGCACCGGCCGGGTCAGTGGCTACAGCGCCTACTACAACGCCCTGATCGAGGGCATCCGGTCCCAAGGCCCGCTCACCGGGCGGGTGGAGGTGCCCGAGCTCGCCGGTCACTGGGACTCGGTGTACCTGGCCCGTGGCGTGCCGCTGGCCCGAGGCTGGCTGCGCCAGACCGACGTCCGGCTCAACGATGCCGTGTTCTACAAGCAGAAGCCGACCGCGGAGTCCTACCGCAAGTTCCTCACCGACAACGCGGTGCAGTACGTCGCGGTGCCCGACGCCGAGCTGACCCGGTTCGGCAAGAACGAGCTGGCGCTGATCCAGACGAACCTGCCCTACCTCACGCCGGTCTGGACCAATGCTCACTGGACGCTGTACGAGGTGCTGGACTTCGCGCCGCTGGTCGACCCGCCGGCCCAGGTGCTCAGCCAGCAGCCGGACGCGATCGTGGTGTCGGCGCCGGCGAACAGCTCCGTCCGGGTGCGGCTGCGGTGGTACCGCTGGCTGGGCATGGAGAGCCAGGACAAGCAGGCCTGCATCGCGCAGGAGGGCCTGTACGTCACCCTGAACACCGGACGCGGCGGCAACTACACGTTCAACTCTCGGTTCCCCATCGGCACCGGGCACTGCCCGAAAGGCTGACGCAGCCCTGGGCGGTGTCCGCAGAGGCGCTCCCGAGCAGGACGGGGCGATCATCGACACGGCGCTCGGTGGTGAGTGCCAGCTGGATCGGGCAGGCACGATGGCACGATGGCGCGGTGAGCAAGCGACGGAAGCAGCGGGAGCAGCCCGCCCCGCCGGGCGAGGCCGCCGAGCCGAGCGCTTGCGACGGTGGCACGGTCGAGTGGCCGTCACCGATTCGCGACGGCGAGTGGGTGGACGCCGCCGGGACGCGATGGCGGCTCCGCGGCGGGCGGTGGCAGGCCCCGGCCAAGCGTGTGGAGCACCTGCTGCGGACACCGGAGGCCAGGGTCCTGCTGTTCTACGCGCCCGACGCGCCGACCGAAGTCGCGCCGGGCGACCGGGATGCGCTGTGGCAGCGGATGCGCCCCTACCTCCGCGAGTCCGTGGTCCGCGCCCCGGGCGACTTCACCGACTTCCAGGTCGGGGAGTTCCGGGACGACGAGCGGCGCCTGCTGCTCATCATCGAGGAGTCGTGCTGACTGGTCGAGACGGTGAGTCCGAACTCAGCGCTTGGTGACCACGACCCCGAGCAGCCCCGGCCCGACGTGCGCGCCGACCACCGCGCCGACCTCGGACTCGTACAGCTGGCCCAGGTTGGGCAACGCCTCTTTGAGCAGGCCGGCGACCTCTGCGGCCCGCTCCGGCGCGGCCAGGTGCTGCACCGCGATGTCCACCGGGTCCGAGCCCGCCTTCTGCACCGTCAGCTGGACCAGCCGAGCGATCGCCTTGGACGCGGTCCGCACCTTCTCCAGCGGCATGATCCGGCCGTCGGACAGGTGCAGCAGCGGCTTGACCGACAGCGCGGTGCCGAACCTTGCCGCTGCCGAGCCGATCCGGCCGCCGCGATGCAGCCACTCCAGCGAGTCGACGTAGAACAGCGCCGACGTCCGGCCCAGGGCGGTGCGGGCCGCCTGCTCCACGTCCTGCGGCTCGGCGCCGGTGGCGGCGGTCCGGGCCGCGGCCAGCACCGCGAATCCCAGTGCCATCGCCGCCGAGCGCGAGTCGATCACCCGGATCACGTCCGGCTCGAACTCGGCCGCCGCCAGCCGTGCCGAGTCGCAGGTGCCCGACAGCTCCGCGGACAGGTGCAGCGAGACCACCGTGGCGGCGCCGGCGTCCAGCGCGGAGCGGTAGACCTCGACGAACTCGGCAGGCGTGGGGCGTGAGGTGGTCACCGCCGTCCGGACCCGCAGCGCGGCGCACACGTCGGCCGGGGTGACGTCCTGGCCCTCCAGGCCGGTCCGCCCGCCCAGTTGCACCTGCAGCGGGACCACCTGCACGCCCAGCTCCTCGGCCAGCCCGGTGGGCAGGTAGGAGGTCGAGTCGGTGACCACCGTGACCTGCTGCTGGACCGCCATCTGTCGAACGTTAGACGACGAAGTTGATCAACCTGCCCGGGACCGTGATAACTCGCCTGCTGGGTCGTCCCTGCAGGGCCGCGACGACCTTCTCATCGGCCCGGGCGGCGTCCTCCATGGCGGCGGAATCGGCGTCGGGGGCGACCGAGATCACCGAGCGGACCTTGCCGTTGACCTGCACCGGCACCTCGATCCGCTCCTCCACCAGCATCGCCTCGTCGACCTCGGGAAAGTCGTGCCAGGCCAGGGACTGCTGGTGGCCCAGCTTGGCCCACAGCTCCTCGGCGGCGTGCGGAGCCAGCGGGGCCAGCATCAGGGCCAGCGCCTCGGCCACCACCCGCGGGGTGCCGCCGTCCGGATAGGCCTGGGTGACGGCGTTGTTCAGCTCGGTGATCCGGGCGATCGAGGTGTTGAACCGCAGCGTCTCATAGCCTTCCCGGACGGCGGCGATCGTCCGGTGCAGCAGCCGGTTGAGCTCGGCCGGCACCTCGACGTCGGCCACGTGCGGCTGGCCGGTCTGCTCGTCCAGCACCACCCGCCAGATGCGCTGCAGCAGCCGGTACGGCCCGACGATGGCCTTGGCGTCCCACGGCCGGGATTGATCCAGCGGACCGGAGAACATCTCGAACAGCCGGAAGGTGTCGGTGCCGTAGCCGGCTGTGAACTCGTCCGGGGTGACCACGTTCTTCAGGCTCTTGCCGATCTTGCCGAACTCCCGGTTGACCGGCTGGCCGTTGTGGAAGAAACCGCCGTCGCGCTCGATCACCTCGGCCGCCTCGACGTAGAAGCCGTCGGCGTTGGTGTAGGCCGGCAGCTGCAGCATCCCCTGGTTGACCAGCCGGTGATAGGGCTCGCGGCTGGAGACGTGGCCCAGGTCGAAGAGCACCTTGTGCCAGAACCGCGCGTACAGCAGGTGCAGCACGGCATGCTCGACGCCGCCGACGTACAGATCGACACCGCCCAGCGGGCGCTGCGGCGAGGGGCCCATCCAGTACCGCTCCACCGCCGGGTCCACCGGCGCCGTGGAGTTCTCCGGATCCAGGTAGCGCAGCTCGTACCAGCAGGAGCCGGCCCAGTTGGGCATGGTGTTGGTCTCGCGGCGGTAGGTCTTGACGCCTACGCCCAGGTCCAGTTCGACGGTGACCCAGTCGGTCAGCCGGCCCAGCGGCGGCTCGGGATCTGAGTCGGCGTCATCGGCCGGGTAGGACTTCGGGGTGAAGTCGTTGGTCTCGGGCAGCAGCAGCGGCAGCATCTCAGCCGGCAGCGCGACCGGCTGGTCGTTGGAGTCATAGACGATCGGGAACGGCTCACCCCAGTAGCGCTGCCGGCTGAACAGCCAGTCGCGCAGCCGGTAGGTGGTGGCGCCGCGGCCGGCGCCGGTGCGCTCCAGGTAGGCGATCGTGGCGGCCTTGGCCTCGGCCACGCCCAGGCCGTTGAGATCCAGCTCGCCGTTGGCCGAGTTGATCGCCGGCCCGTCGCCGGTAAAGGCCTTGCCGGCGAAGCCCTCGCTGGGCTGCACCGTGCGCACGATCGGCAGGCCGAAGGACTCCGCGAAGTCCCAGTCCCGCTCGTCCTGGCCGGGCACCGCCATGATCGCTCCGGTGCCGTACCCCATCAGGACGTAGTCGGCGACAAAGATCGGCAGCTGGGCGCCAGTTACCGGGTTGGTCGAGAATGCCCCGGTGAACACGCCTGATTTGACCTTGGCGTCGGCGCCCTGCCGGTCTGCCTGACGATCCAGGTCGGTCTTGGCGGCGGCTTGCGCCTGGTAGGCGGTGACTGCCTCGGCCGGCGTGGCATAGCCGCCCGTCCACTGCGCGGGGGTGCCGTCGGGCCAGGCCGGCGGGGTCAGCTCGGCGACCAGCGGGTGTTCCGGAGCCAGCACCAGGTAGGTGGCTCCGAACAGCGTGTCCGGACGGGTGGTGAACACCGTCAGCTCAGCGGCCGGGGTGCTGAACCGGACGTGCGCGCCGATCGAGCGGCCGATCCAGTTCTTCTGCATCGTGCGGACCTTCTCGGGCCAGTCGATGTGGTCCAGGTCAGCCAGCAGCCGGTCGGCGTAGGCGGTGATCCGCAGCATCCACTGGGCCAGCGGCTTGCGGAACACCGGAAAGTTGCCGCGCTCGGAGCGCCCGTCCGCGGTCACCTCCTCGTTCGCCAGCACGGTGCCCAGGCCCGGGCACCAGTTGACCGGCAGCTTGGCGACGTAGGCCAGCCGGTGCCGGTCCACGACGTCGCGGCGTTCGACGTCGTTCAGCTCGGACCAGGGCTTGCCGTGCTCGTTGCTGCCGGCCGCCGGCTCCCGGGTGCCGGCATCGAGCTCGGCGATCAGCTCGGTGATCGGCCGGGCCCGACCGGCGCCGCCGTCGGCCTCGTGGTCATAGAACGAGTTGAAGATCTGCAGGAAGATCCACTGCGTCCAGCGGTAGAACTGCGGATCGGTGGTGGCGACCACCCGGCGCTGGTCATGGCCCATCCCCAGCGCGCGCAGCTGCCGGCGGAAGGTGACGATGTTGTTGTCGGTGGTGGTCGCCGGATGCTGGCCGGTCTGCAGCGCGTACTGCTCGGCCGGCAGGCCGAAGGCGTCGAAGCCCATGGTGTGCAGGACGTTCTCGCCGCACATCCGCCGGTAGCGGGCGTAGACGTCGGTGCCGATGTAGCCCAGCGGGTGCCCGACGTGCAGCCCGGCGCCCGAGGGGTAGGGGAACATGTCCAGGATGTAGGTGTGCGGCTTGTCGGCGACCCGCTCGAAGCCCTCGCTCAGCTCACCGCACGGGTTGGGGGCGTCGAAGGTGCCGCGGTCGGCCCACTCCTGCTGCCACTGGGACTCGATCCGGTTGGCCAGGGCAGCGGTGTACCGGAACGGCGGGGCGTCGGTGTCGCTGGGCTGCGCGGTGTCGCTGGGCTGCGCGGTGCTCGCGGTCATGGTGGGGGACTCTCCCGATCTGGTGCATCGTGGGTGCTGGGCCGGCCGCGGCGGGCCCCGGACAGACGAAGAGCCCCTGCGGAAAAGCAGAGGCTCGAGCCGCACTGGTCGTCGGAGAGGACTCAGCGCGGCTCGATAAGAAGCAGGTTCGTGCCCATGGCGGCCATACTACCCGGCGGCCGCTCAAGCCTCAGGCGTCGGCGTCGGAGTGCTCGCCCTCCGGTGCCAGCAACGGGATGACGGGTCCGGGCGGGCCGGCGTTGTGCGCGCGCAGCGTCCAGCCGTCGCCGCTGTCGCGCAGCTCGGTCCAGTGACAGTTGGCCAGCGGGCCGAGGATGGAGGGGGTCTGGGGCAGCCCGAGCAGCGCCGCGGCCAGGCACATCGAGGTGGCGCCGTGGCTGACCAGCACCGTGAGCCCGACCTCCGGCAGTTCGTCGAGCGCCTTCACGGCCCGGGTGGCGACCTCTTGCCGGCTCTCACCGCCCCGGCGGGTCACGTCCCGCCCGGCCAGCCAGTCGGCGAACTCCTCGGGATAGCGGGCCTGAACCTCGTCGCGGGTCAGTCCCTGCCAGTGACCCAGGTGGCGCTCGCGCAACCGCGGGTCATACACCAGCTGCTGACCGGTCAGCGCCACGATCTTCCGGGCGGTCTGCTCGGCCCGCAGCAGGTCGGAGGAGACCACCAGATCGGGGCTCATCGCCGCGACCAGCGCCGCGGACTCCAACGCCTGCGCCTGCCCGACCAGGTCCAGCGGCGGGTCCTCCTGCCCCTGGTACCGGCGCTCGGCGTTCCAGGCGGTCCGGCCGTGCCTCAGGATGACCAGCCGGCGCAGCACTAGGCCTCGTCTGCCTGGCTGGCTCCGGCACCTTGGCTGGCTCCGGCGCCTTGACTGGCTCCGGCGCCTTGGCTGGCTCCGGCGCCCTGCGGGCGGCCGTCACCCTGCGGGCGGCCGTCATCGAACTCGATCTGCGGGCAGTCCTTCCAGAGCCGTTCGAGTGAGTAGAAGACCCGCTCCTCGGCATGTTGGACGTGCACCACGATCTCGGCGTAGTCCAGCAGCACCCACCGGCCGTCGCGCTTGCCCTCGCGGCGCAGCGGCTTGGTGCCGGCCAGCCGCAGCTTGTCCTCGACCTCGTCGACGATCGCCTCGACCTGGCGCTCGTTGCTGCCGGTGACGATCACGAAGACGTCTGTGATGGCCAGCCGGTCGCTCACGTCGATCAGGACGATGTCGGTGGCGAGTTTGTCCGCGGCAGCGTGCCCGGCGATGCGCGCGAGCTCGATGGCGGTGTCGGTGGCGGTCACGATCGCCCAGAATACCGGGCGATCGGGACCGCCTTTACCGCGTTGACGGGCACCGGTTCATCCCGCTCAGTCGACGAGCCGGATTACCCCGTAGTCATAACCCTTTCGCCGGTACACGACGCTGGGATGCCCGCCGTCGGCGTCGGAGAAGAGGTAGAAGTCGTGACCCACCAGCTCCATCTCGAACAGGGCCTGGTCGATGGTCATCGGCTTGGCGGGGTGCTCCTTCTCACGGACCACCCGCCCGGGGCCGTCGGGCAGCTCGTCCTCGGTTGCCGGGCTCTCGGGCTCGGCGACGCTGGGCAGCCGCTCGTGCTCGATCAGCGCGCCGGTGGCGGCGGCGACCGAGGTGGGCGTGTGCCGGCCGTGGTGCACCCGGCGGCGGTCGGCGGCCTGCCGGAACTTGCGTGCCAGCCTCTCGACGGCGAGGTCGAGGGCCTTGTAGAAGTCAGCTGCGCAGGCTTCGACCCGCACCACCGGGCCGCGGACCCGGCAGGTTATCTCGACTCGCTGGCAGATCTCGGACTGCCTGGGATTCTTCTCGTGGAGGAGTTCGACGTCCGCCCGGATTATCCGGTTGTCAAATCGCTCGACTTTCGCCAGTTTCTCAGCTACATGCTGCCGGTAATGATCGGGCACCTCGACGTTTCGGCCCCTCACGACAATATCCACGCGACCTCCTGGCTGCTCGGGCGTCGCGAGCGGTGCCGGCTGGCGGCCTTTCCCTTCCGGCTGGCCCGCCAATCCCTGCTCGCTGCCTATTTCGGTAGGTCATGTAAACGCTAGTCCTTCGTCGTGCGTCTGCCCAGTTGAAACGTGCCGATGAACGCCGTTCGATGAGGCGGGCGGCGTTGCCCGGGCCCGGCGAAGCTTGGTGGCGGCGATCACCGAAGCGCCGCACACCTGCCAGCCGGCCGCCTGAAGCGCCCGCGACGCCTCGGACAGGGTCGCTCCGGTGGTGACGATGTCATCGACGAGCAGCACCGGCCGGTCGGTGGTGGCCGGAGCCGCGCGCATCCGGTTGGCCAGGTTCGCCGCCCGGTCGCCCGCCGACAACCCAACCGAGTCGCGGCCGCGACCGGCCAACCGCAGCACCGGCAGCACCTCCAAGCCGTTCTGCGGGGCGACCTCGGCGACCAGCCGCAGCAGGTGGTCACCACCGCGCTGGCGCGCCGCTGCCCGGGTGGAGGGAACCGGCACCAGGATCGCGCAGCCTGCCGGGCCGCCCAGCCGGCCGCACGCGACGTCGACGGCGTCGCTGAGGTAGGCCGCCAGCGGTCCCACCAAGACTCGCTGGTTGCGCTCCTTGAAGGCCAGCAGCGCGCTGCGCAGGCCCCCGCCGTACTCACCGGCGGCCACTACCGAGGTCGAGCCCGCCAGCGCGACCTGCTCAGGCTCGGACTTCGGCTGGCAACCTGGGCACCACACCCGCCCGGCCAGGCCGCAGCACACGCAACTCGACGGCAGCACCAGATCCATCAAGTCGGGCAAAAACCTCATAAAACAAGCTTGCCTGACGCGGGGTGGCAATAGTGGCCGCAGAGGCGAAAATGTGGACGAACTGCTCTGGTTGTGGACAGCTACCCGGCCCGCCCCTGCGTTCCGGTGCGGCTTGCTCCGGTCAGGTCGTCATGTGGACGCGTAGCGGTTTCGCACGCCCCGGCGAGCGCGACCGCTACGGGTTAGGGGGCGTAGATCGGGTTGGCGCCCGGCGTCGGGGTATTGCCCGGGAACGAGGTCCAGGAGCTTCCCTGCTGGGTCCAGATCGAGTCACTGGCCGAGACCAGCGGTGACTGCTGGGGGGCGGCGGCGATGGAGGTGGGCGGTCCCGGCAACCCGATGTTGGTCAGCCCGCCGAGCGCCGAGCCGTCCGACATCACCTGCCACACCCGGGCCTCGTCGTTCGGCGCCTGGGCCACCAGCAGCAGCTTGGTGGCATCGGCCCAGGCCAGGTCGCGGACCGCCAGGCCCGCCGGGGTCAGCGGCTCGAACGAGTCGATCCGGACGTCGCTGGACGAGGTGACCACCGAGCCGATCCAGGCCGTCATGGCTCCGCCGGCCGCCCGCAGCACCGCGGCCAGCCGTACCCCGTCCGAGCTGAACCGCAGCGCCAGCACCTGGCCCGGCGGCAGGCCGGCGACCGGCGAGGTGATCGAGACCTGCTTGGGAACCCCGTCCGGACTGATCCGATAGATCGCGCCCCGGGGGCCGACCCCGACCCAGACGTCGGCGGCGTGCGGTCGCCATTCCGGCCGACTCAACGCCCCGGCGGGCAGCCTGACCCTGGCCAGCCTGGCGGTGGACCCCATCTGGAGCACGTTGCGCGCCACCGCGGCGACCTGCAGCTCACCGGCGGCGTTGCGGCGCAGCGCCACCGAGCTCAGGCCGCGGCCGGCCTGGCCGAGCGCGCCGGTGACCGGCTTGTTGTCGATGCCGTCGATCACCGCGCCGTCGCGCACGAAATAGGACCGGGCGCCGGGGGTCACGCTGTCCGGCCCGTCGGCGGAGAAGTTCACCACCGCGAAGGTCGTGCCCTGGGCAGCCGGAATGTTCACCGAGCGTCCGGAGTCGGTCAGCCTGAGCTGGGCGCCGGGCACGAACCGGATCTGGGTCAGGGTGTAGGCCAGTTGGGCGGCCAGCCGGTTGCGCCCGCCGGCGTCCAGCTGGTTGGTGCCCGGCATCTCCACGACGATCGGATCGCTGTCCACCACGGTGGGCCGTCCGGCCTGGTCGGGCGCCTCGTTGATCACCGCCTGGGCCAGCTCCGGACGCGGCCCGGCCAGCAGGGCGGCGAGCAGCCAGTTGCCCAGCGCCTGCCCGCTCAGCGCGCAGTAGCGCAGGTCAGGCACCAGGGTGGTCTCGGCCAGGTCGTAGAAATACAGCTTGCGGGGCAGGTAGGACCGCTCGAAGGACGACTGCTTGATCAGCACCCCGGGCTGCAGCTGGTCGATCCGCCACTGCCCGTCCACCTGGATCAGGTCGAAGGTGAAGGTCTCCGGGTCCCCGATGCCGGTGCCCTTCAGCGACGGGCTGAACACGCCGCTAGCATCGAGCTGGCCGACCCGGCGGCCCGAGACCTCCACGGTGGCGCCCGCGCCGGTCTTGGTGGCCACCCCGACGGTGGTCTCGTCGACCACGGTGACGGTGCTGTCCTGCCACTTGCGCGCCGCGGCGTTGGTCAGGAACTGCCTGGCCTGTGAGTGCCCGGCATCGGCGGCCACGGCTGCCGACAGGAAGCCGTCGACGATGTCGCGCTCGTCACCGCCGGGCTTCGGGGTGATGTTGGCCTGTGACACGCCGGGGCCGTCCCGGTCCAGGGTGCGCACCACCAGCGGCGCGGAGTCGGTCGGGACGCCGGTGCAGCCGGCCACCAGCCCGAGAGCCAGCAGCAGGCCGATCAGCCCCCTCTTCATGCCAGCACCTCCGGCTCCGGCTCGGGCTCCAACGGCAGCGGCGAGCTGTCCAGGGGGCCACCGGCGACCCGCGGCAACGTCATCCGGAACACCGCGCCGCGGCCACGCGCGCCCCAGGCCTGCAGCCAACCATGGTGCAGCCGGACATCCTCCAGGCTGATCGCCAGACCCAGCCCGGTGCCACCGGTCAGCCGGCTGCGCGACGGGTCCCCGCGCCAGAACCGGTTGAACACCAGGGCCGCCTCACCCGGACGCAGGCCGACGCCCTCATCGCGCACGGTCACCGCCACCGAGGCGGCGTCGGCGCCGACCCGGACGGTCACCGGCCGGCTCTCAGCGTGGTCCAGGGCGTTGCCCAGCAGGTTGCGCAGCACCCGCTCGACCCGCCGGGCGTCCACCTCGGCGATCACCGGCTCATCGCCCAGGTCGGCCCGCAGCTGCACCCCGTGCCGCAGGGCCAGTGGCTCGGCCGAGAGCACCGCTCGCTCCACGATGCCGCGGATGTCGATCTGCTCGGTCTCCAGGTGCGCCGCGCCGGCGTCGTAGCGCGAGATCTCCAGCAGGTCGGCCAGCAGGCTCTCAAACCGGTCCAGCTCGTTGGTCAGCAGCTCGACCGAGCGGGCCAGCTCGGGGGCGAAGTCCTCCCGGCTGCCGTAGAGCAGCTCGGCGGCCATCCGGATGGTGGTCAGGGGGGTGCGCAGCTCGTGCGAGACGTCGGAGGTGAACCGCTGCTGCAGCCGGGACAGGTTCTCCAGCCGCTGGATCTGCTGCTGCAGGCTGTTGGCCATGTCGTTGAACGACTCGCCCAGCAACGCGATGTCGTCCTCGCCCCTGACCGTGATCCGCTCGGACAGCTGGCCGCCGGCCAGCCGGCCGGCGGTCTGGGCGGCCACCCGGACCGGCCGCACCACCTGGCGGGTGACCAGGGCAGCGATCGCGGCCACCAGCAGCACCAGTGCCAGTCCGGCCAGCAGGACGGTCCGCTGCACCAGGCTCAGCGTCCGCTGCTCGGCGCTCAGCGGGAACAGGTAGTACAGCTCGAAGGCGCCGGCCTGGGTGTTCACCGGCTGGCCGACGATCAGGCCGGCCACCTCGCCGGGGTGGTTCGGGATCCGGATCGGCGCGTACTGCACGGCCAGGGCGCCGCGGTCGACCTCGCGGCGCAGCTCGTCCGGAATCGGCTGGCCGCCGGGCAGCTGCCGGTTGACGGCCTGGTCGGTCGAGCGGACCACCTTGGTGAACAGGTCCGCGCCCAGCGTGCCGGTGGACCTGGTGGGGTCGGAGGTGATCTGGTCGACCGCCTGCCGGATGCCGTTCAGGTCACCCGGGGTGAGCCCTTCGAACTGCGCCACCGCCGCTTCCAGGCCGAGCGAGGCCTGGCTGATCGAGGCGGCCCGCTTGGCCTTCAACACGCCCTTGCCGATCTGGTCCACCAGGAACACCCCGATCAGCAACACGATCAGGCCGGTGACGATGGCGGTGGTGGCCGCCACCCGCAGCTGCAGCGAGCGCCGCCAGGTCGTCAGCAGTCGTGACACGCCCGGGCGCGACCGGCGGCTCAGCCAGCCGGTGGCTGTGTGCAGTCGCTGGCTCAACCGGGCCGGCATGGCGTCGAGCCCGCCGGAAATCCAGCCTGGGGCGGCTGGGCTCACGGCGGCCCCGCTTTGTAACCGACGCCGCGGACGGTCAACACCACCTCGGGACGCTCGGGATCGCGCTCGACCTTGGACCGCAGCCGCTGCACGTGGACGTTGACCAGCCGGGTGTCAGCGGCGTGCCGGTAGCCCCAGACCTGCTCGAGCAGCACCTCGCGGGTGAAGACCTGCCGGGGCTTGCGGGCCAGCGCCACCAGCAGGTCGAACTCCAGCGGGGTCAGCGAGATCTGCACGCCGTCGCGGACCACCTGGTGGGCCTGCACGTCGATGCTCACCGCCGAGTCGGGCGGGCCGATCAGCAGCGTCTCGCCGCCGGCCTCGTCGTAGCGGCGCAGCCGGGCCCGCATCCGGGCCGTGAGCTCCTTGGGCTTGAACGGCTTGACCACGTAGTCATCGGCGCCGGACTCCAGGCCCAGCACGATGTCGACCGTGTCGGTCTTGGCGGTCAGCATGATGATCGGGGTGCCGGACTCGGAGCGGATGGCGCGGCAGACGTCGATCCCGCTCATGCCGGGCAGCATCAGGTCCAGCAGCACGATGTCGGGCTTGACCTCGCGAAAGGCTGCCAACGCTCGCGAGCCGTCGGGCACGAACGCGGGCTCGAAACCTTCCGAGCGCAGCACGATGCCGAGCATCTCTGCGAGTGAGGAGTCATCGTCGACTACCAGTACGCGAGGCTTCATGGTCCCTATCGTGGCGCCTAGGTTGCTTGACCGCTGGCAGGACGCCCCACGGCCGCAGCCGTCTCTATTTTAAGCGCGGATCACAAGTTGGTGTTCGCCACGAAGACCTGCCCGTTGCCCGACACGGCGCAGGCCGCCTCTCCGGGGGCGACGTAGACCGATTCCCAGCGCCGGAGCGTCCGGCTCTGCGGGCCGCAGTCCACGGTGACCGGGCCCTGGCCGCTGAGCACCAGGTGCGGGCCGTCGGCGGGCAGCAGCCGCACCGGCCCCGCGGCAAGATCCAGCACCGTCAGCCGGAAGTCGGGCACCGGCACCTGAAAGACCCGCCGGCCCTCGGCGGGAAGCTCCGGCTGCCAGCGCGGCTCGGCCAGGCTGGAAAAGTCGGCGACCCGCAGCAGTTCCGGGATGTCGACGTGCTTGGGGGTCAGGCCGCAGCGCAGCACGTTGTCGCTGCTGGCCAGGATCTCGATGCACATGCCGCGCAGGTAGGCGTGCACGTTGCCCGCGCCCAGGTAGATCGCCTCGCCCGGGGCCAGCCGGACGTAGTTGAGCAGCAGCGCCAGCACCGCGCCGATGTCGCCGGGAAAGTCCTGCGCGGCCAGCACCGAGGCCCGGGCCGCGCCGCCCCAGGGACCGTCCTGCTCGGCGAGGCGCCGGCAGCCCTCGACGGTGGCCTCGACCAGCCGTTCCCGGGGTTGGCCGCTCAGGCTCAACAGGGTGGTGAAGGTCGCCCGCAGGCCGTCCCGGCCGGCCAGCAGCGGCAGGTAGCCGGCCAGCTCCGGCACGTCCAGGGCCTCGAGCAGCTCCAGGGTGGCCGGCACCGGACGGAACCCGCAGAAGGCCTCGAACTCGGACAGGGCGTAGGCCAGCTCAGGTTTGTGGTTGGCATCGCAGTAGTTGCGCCCCGCCGAGCCGCGCGGGGCGCCGGTGGCCTCCTCCGCCGCGAAGCCGGCCTCGGCCTGGGCCCGGCTGGGGTGCACCTGCATCGACAGCGCCCGGTCGGCGGCCAGCACCTTCATCAGGAACGGCAACCGGGGACCGAAGGCCGCCAGGTTCGCCTCACCCAGCCACCGTCGCGGGTCTCCGGCGATCAGCTCGTCCAGCGCCGGCCGGTCGGGGTGCTCGGCCCACCGCGACGGCTCGGCCGGGTGCGCGCCCATCCACAGCTCGGCAGCCGGACGCCCGGTCGGCGGGATGCCGAGCAGCGCCGGAATCGCCTCGACCGAGCCCCAGGCGTACTCCCGGATCGCGTTGTCCAGCGCGATCACCCGCGGCTGCCCAGCCACCGAGCCCGCCGAGCCCGCCGAACCCGCCGAGCTCACCGAGCTCACCTGGCTGGGCTGGCCGTGCCCTCGACCAGTTCGGGCTGATAGAGGTCCGGCTCCAGGTAGATCACCCGCGCTGTCGGCTCGGCCGCCCTGATCCGGGCTTCGGCGGCGTTGATGGCCGCGGCGCACTCGGCCATCGAGCTGCCGGCCGCCATCGACACCTTCGCGGCCACCAGCACCTCCTCCGGGCCGAGGTGCAGGGTCCGGGAGTGGATCACCCGCTCGATGCCCTCGCCGACCAGGGCCGCCTCGATCCGTGAGATCGCGGCCGGGCTGGCCGACTCGCCGAGCAGCAGGCTCTTGGTCTCGATGATCAGGATCACCGCGACCGTGATCAGCAACACCCCGATGGAAACCGTGCCGATGCCGTCCCAGATCGGCTCGTCCGTCAGCATGGTCAACCCGACGCCGCCCAGCGCGAGGAAAAGCCCGACCAGGGCCGCCAGGTCCTCCAGCAGCACCACCGGCAGCTCGGGGACCTTGGCCCGCCGGATGAACTGCGGCCAGCTGGCGTCGCCCTTGACCTTGCGCGACTCGTGGATGGCGGTGCGGAACGACCAGGTCTCCAGGCCGATCGCTCCCACGAGCACCGCGATGGCGATCAGCGGCGAGTCCAGCTCATGCGGGTCGGTGATCTTGTGGATGCCCTCGTACAGCGCGAACATGCCCCCGATGGTGAACAGCACCAGGGCCACCAGGAATCCGTACACGTAGCGGTCGCGACCGAAGCCGAACGGGTGCTCGGCGGTCGCCTGCCGCCGGGATCGCCGGCCGCCGACCAGCAGCAGCCCCTGGTTGCCGGAGTCGGCCACCGAGTGGACCGACTCGGCCAGCATCGACGACGACCCGGTGATCAGGAACGCGATGAACTTCATGACGGCGATGCCCGCGTTGGCCAGCAGGGCGGCGACGACCGCCTTGGTGCCGCTGGCGGCGCTCATGTCCGTACTCCGCGGCCGAGGCGGCGGGCTTCAACAGCAGCACAGCGGTTCAATGTGGCAACTCCCCTAATCTCGGTGCGGACGGATCGATTCCACGGGCCAATGCCAGGTAGGTCGCGGCGAAGTCGCCGGTGGCCGAGGCGGCGGCGAACCGGACCAGCGGCGGCGCGTCCGGCACCAGGATCCGGGAGCTGCCGATGCCCCGGCTGGCGGCCAGCCCCGCCAGCGCCGACCCGGCCTTGCGGCCGGCGTCATCGCCCAGGCCGTCCCACTGGGTGTCCTGCGGCTCGCCATAACGGTCATCGTCGCCGATCAGCACCAGCCGCGGGCGCACGCTCGGCTCGGAGATCCGGTCGGCGAAGAAGTCGGCCTCGGTGGTGGCGAACTCCAGCAGCGAGCCGATCCGGGCCACGTCGTCGGGCAGCGCCGCGGCCATCGCGGTGGAACCGCCGATCAGCTGGACGGCGCCGGCGAACCGCCGGGCGGCCACGGTCGCGGCCTGGCCGATGCCGGCGATCACCGGCACCGACTCGGCCAGCTCGGCGGCCAGCAACTTGGCCGGCCCGGTGTAGGCGGAGGAGTCCGGCCGGTCGGTCTCGGCGACGCCGTCCAGGCTGTCGGCGACGCTGGCCAGCAAATGGGCCGTGGCGGCCAGTCCCAGGGCGTCCAGGGCCTGCAACGCCGGCGTGGCCAGCGCCCACCAGGCCGCTCGCGGCGGCACCGAGGCCAGGTGGCTGACATCGGCGACCGGATGCCGGGCCGCCGCGGCCGCCACCGGGGATCGGACCGGAGCGGCCACCGCGATCACCATTCCGCGCCGGTCGGCCTGGGCGATCAGCTCGGCGAGCCGGGGATGCCGGCCGTCGGCCGAGACCACCAGCAGCGCGTCGGCCGGCCCGGCCCAGCGGGGCAGCGCGGGGTTGCGCCAGTCGATCACCGGCGCCTCGGCCGAAGCCAGCGCGGCCAGCAGGCTGGACAGGTACGGGGCGGCGGCGTCCGGAGCCACCAGGACGGCGCGCGGTGGCGTCGAGCCGCGCAGCCGGTCGACGCCGAACTCGCCGGCGGTGTCGATGCCGCGGCGCACCTGGGCCCCGGCCCCGGCCAGCGCGCGCAGCAGGCCGCCGCGATCGGCCCGGATCAGCGCCTGCGGGTCATCGAGCAGCTCCTGCTGGAAGGAGTTCACCCGGCGGTCCCGTCATCGGCCGCCTCGTCCTCGGCCCTCTGATCAGCTGCCGTGCCGTCGGTGGCGGGCACTCCGAGGCCACGCGGGCCGGGCACCGCCTCGTCGGCCAGCAGCACCGCGATGCCGTCGGACACCGGGAACCGGCTCAGGCAGGACGTGCAGACCAGCTGCTCCAGCCCGCTGCCGGTGGTCTCCAGCCGCAGCGGGGCATGGTCAGCGCTCGGGCAGGCCAGGATCGAGAGCAGGTCAGCCGAAATAGACACCCTGGGCCTCCTAGGACCGGATCACGGCCAGCGCCTCGTCGCGGACTGCGTCCAGCGTGGCACTGGTGGGAGCTTCGACGTTGAGCCGGAGCAAGGGTTCGGTGTTGGAGGCCCGGACGTTGAGCCAGGAGCCGTCGGCCAGGTCGATGGTCAGCCCGTCCAGGGTGTCGGTGGCCACCGTCCGGTCGGCGAACCGCTCGCGCACGGCGGCCACCTTCTCGTCCTGGTCGACCACCTTGGAGTTGATCTCACCGGAGGCGTGGTAGCGCTGGTAGCCCGCGGTCAGCGCGGCCAGCGTGCCGTCCTGCTCGCCCAGGGCTGCCAGCACGTGCATCGCCGCGAGCATGCCGGTGTCGGCGCGCCAGAAATCGCGGAAGTAGTAGTGCGCCGAGTGCTCGCCGCCGAACACCGCGTCGGTGACGGCCATCTCGGCCTTGATGTAGGAGTGCCCGACCCGGGTCCGGATCGGCCGGCCACCGTGGGCGGCGATGATCTCGGGGACCGCCTTGGAGGTGATCAGGTTGTGGATGACCGCCGAGCCCGGCGCCTTGGCCAGCTCCCGGACCGCGACCAGCGCGGTGATCGCGCTGGGCGAGACCGGGTTGCCGTCGGCGTCGATGACGAAGCACCGGTCGGCGTCGCCGTCGAAGGCCAACCCGATGTCGGCGCCCTCCTCGACGACCCGGCGTTGCAGGTCGACCAGGTTGGCCGGTTCCAACGGGTTGGCCTCGTGGTTGGGAAAGCTGCCGTCGAGTTCGAAGTACAGCGGCACGATCCGCAGCGGCAACGGCTCGAGCACCGCGTCGCCGAGCACCGCCGGAACGGTGTAGCCGCCCATGCCGTTGCCGGCGTCCACCACGACCTTGAGCGGCCGCGACGTCGACAGGTCCACCAGCCCGCGCAGGTAGCGGGCGTAGTCGGCCAGTAGCTCACGGCTGCTGACGGTCCCCGGCTCGGCCGCCGGCGCCGGCAGGCCGTCGGCGAGGTAGCCCTGGGCGGTGGTGCGGACCTGCACCAACCCGGAGTCCTGCCCGACCGGCTGGGCGCCGGGCAGGCACAGCTTGATGCCGTTGTAGCGCGCCGGGTTGTGGCTGGCGGTGAACATCGCGCCGGCCAGTCCCAGCTGCCCGCTGGCGTAGTAGAGCAGGTCGGTCGAGGCCAGTCCGATGTTGAGCACGCTGGCGCCCTGGCTGGTGGCGCCGTCGGCGAAAGCGGCCAGCAGCTCGGGCCCGGACTCGCGCATGTCATGACCGGCGGCCAGCTCGCGAACGCCGGTGACCGTCACGAAGGCAGCGCCCAGCGCGCGGGCGACCTCGGGGTTCAGCTGGTCTGGAACGATGCCCCGGACGTCGTAGGCCTTCACGATGTCGGAAAGGTTGATCACCTTGCAGACGCCTCTCCTGGAGGTGGTCGGAAGCTGAGCAGCGGCTTGCTCAGCGCGTGGAGCAGGCGGTTCGGGCTCCGTCGCGGGGTCGTGATCTGCCAGCCTAGGCGAGCGGCCGGCGAGGCCGCAGACCGGTGGTGACTCAGACCGGCGGTGGCACCACGCGCAGATGGCCCCGCCGGCCGGTCAGGCCGTTCTCGTCGGTGACGGCCACCTGGCGCGGCGTCTCGATCCGGGCTGCCTCCCGGACGGCGTCGGCCAGCGCCTCGAGGTCATCGGCGTGCGGGATCGGTGACGGGAACTCACCGGCGTGCCGGACCACCTCCCAGCCTCGGGGCACCGTCAGCCGGACGGCGTGCTCCTCGCACAGGTCATAGGAGTGCGGCTCGGCGAAGGCGGCCAGCGGGCCGACCACTGCCATCGAGTCGGAATAGATGTAGGTCAACGTCGCGACGGCAGACTGACTGCAGCCAGTGCGGGTACAGCGACGGACATGCCTCACAACGGCCGACACTAGCCCCCGGCCCAGGCTTTGCCGGTGAGCGCCGATCGCCGCCGCGTGTCGCAGGCCGTACCGCACTAGGCTCGCCAGGCATGGGCACCGATCCGAAGTCGCCGGCCGCACGACGTCCGGCCCGCCGCCGGGACCGGCACGGTCGCGGCCTGCGCGGAATGCTGGCGCCCAGGCCGGTGCCGATCGCGCACAGCCGGGGTGACGCCTTCGACGCGATGGTGCTGCACGCGGTCGATCACCTGCAGCCGCGGCTGGCCGAGCAGCTGGCCCAGGTCGAGTTCGCGGTGGAGGACGTGCCCGACGTCAGCCACCGCGGAACCGCCGACTTCGACTTCGACGAGGACATCCTCGATGACAACGCGGTGCCGCTGTCACGGCTGTACCGCAACGGGGTGGCCGGCATCTCGGCCCCGGTGATCGTGGTCTATCGACGGCCGCTGGAGAGCCGGGCGGCGCAGAGCGAGGACCTGGCCGACCTGGTGCACGACGTGGTGGTGGAGCAGCTGGCCAGGCTGCTGGGCCGATCGACTGATGAGATCGACCCGCCTACAGCTGAGTGAGCTGGTGTGTTTCAGCTGGCGCGGCGCTTGACCCGGCGGCGCTCCCGCTCGCTGAGGCCACCCCAGATGCCGAAGCGCTCGTCGTGCTCGAGGGCGTACTCCAGGCATTCGCCCCGCACCTCGCAGCCGACGCAGATCTTCTTGGCCTCTCGGGTCGAGCCGCCCTTCTCGGGGAAGAACGCCTCGGGATCGGTCTGGGAGCACAGGGCGCGCTCCTGCCAGCTCTGCTCTTCGGGAAGCCCGAAGATGTCCGACAGGTCCGCTTCTGCCAGGTGCGTGGTTTCGGTCACGGTGCTCTCCTACTACAGATTGATTAAGGACCTGCCTGCGGGCTCAGAGTCCGTATCGGCTCACGTGATGGGCGCATAAGCCGTACGACACACTTGGAATTACACCCGTGTCGTTACCCATTAGTCAAGCTGAAGTCTGCTACTTGAGCAGATTGATGCCGCCGCAACCGTTACCGGGCGGCTTTTAGGACGATTCGGCTAGCTTTAGGAAGGCGAGGGAAGCCGGCCGTAGGAGGTGCTGCGCTGCCTGGCGGGGCGGCCGGCGAGCGCGGCGACCGCTTCGAGTTCGGCGACCGAACGTCGCGATCCGTGCTCGGAACCGGCCATCCGCGAGATGGTCTCCTCCATCAACGTCCCACCCAGGTCATTGGCCCCGCCGCGCAGCATCTCGGCCGCGCCGGCCTCACCGAGCTTGACCCAGCTGGTCTGGATGTTGGCGATCTTGCCGTGCAGCATGATCCGCGCCATCGCGTGCACCGCCTTCACCTCGCGCTGCGAGGCGCCGGCCCGGGCCAGGCCCGCCAGGTAGATCGGCGACTGGTTGTGGACGAAGGGCAGCGGCACGAACTCGGTGAAACCGCCGGTCTCGTCCTGCAGCCGGCCGAGCAGCCGCAGGTGCGCCACCCAGTGCCGGGGGTGATCGACGTGACCGAACATCATCGTCGAGGTGGTGGGGATGCCGAGCCGGTGGGCGGTGGTGATGACCTCGACCCACGCCGAGGTGGGCAGCTTGCCCTTGGTGAGCACCCAGCGCACCTCGTCGTCGAGGATCTCGGCCGCGGTGCCGGGCAGCGAGTCGACCCCGGCCTCCCGGACCCCGATCAGGAACTCCTCGATCGACAGGTTGGCCCGGGCGGCGCCGTTGACGATCTCCATCGGGCTGAAGGCGTGCAGGTGCATCGAGGGCACCGCCCGCTTCACCGCCCGGGCCAGTTCGAAGTAACCGCTGGCAGGGAGCTTGGGGTCGATGCCGCCCTGCATGCAGATCTCGGTGGCGCCGTCGGCGTGCGCCTGGCGCACCCGGTCGGAGATCTCCGCGGTGGACAGGGTGTAGGCGTCGGCGTCGGTTGCCCGCTGGGCGAACGCGCAGAACCGGCAGCCGGTGTAACAGATGTTGGTGAAGTTGATATTGCGGTTGACGACGTAGGTGACGTACTCGCCCACCGTGTCGCGCCGCAGGTCATCGGCCAGCGCGGCGACCGCCGCCAGCCCGGCCCCGTCGGCCTGCATCAGGGTCAGCGCCTGCTCGTCGGACAACCCGGCCGGATCGCGCTCGGCGGCGCGCAGCGCCTGGGCCACCTCGGAGTCCAGCGCGCTCGATCCGGGTGAGAAGACCCGGTCGCGCAGGGCGTTCCAGTCGCCGTAGACCTCGCTGAAGTCACTGCGCCGGTCGCTGCTGCGGCCGTCGGTGTCGACCGCGGCGTGCAGGTCCACCCGGCCGCTGGACTCCCAGGCCGAGTCCGGCTCCTGCCAGGGCAGGCCGGTCGGGCTCAGCACGCCGCCGTCCGGCCGGGTCCGGGCCAGTCCGGTGGCCGGGTCGGCCAGCGCCCGGACGTGCGGCAGCACCCGGGGATCCAGCCACGGCGCCTCGGCCAGCACGTAGGACGGCTGCGCGGTCAGCCGCTCGGTGAGCGCGAAGCCACGCCCGGCCAGCAGGTCGGTGAGCTTGTCCAGCTCGGGCCACGGCCGTTCCGGATTGACATGGTCGGGGGTGAGCGGCGAGACGCCGCCGAAGTCGTCCACCCCGGCGTCGAGCAGCAGCAGGCACTCGGTCAGGTCGACCAGGTTCGGCGGGGCCTGCACCCGGAGCTTCGGCCCGAGCACCAGCCGCGACACCGCCAGGGTGGCCAGGTACTCGTCGAGGTCGAGGTCGGGGTCTTTGCGCATCGCGGTGTCGTCCTTGGCGCGGAAGTTCTGCACGATCACCTCTTGGATCGCGCCGAACTCCCGGGCGCTGGACCGGATCGCGAACAGCGACTCGGCCCGTTCCTGCCGGGTCTCGCCGATGCCCACCAGGATGCCGGTGGTGAAGGCCACGTTGAGCCGGCCGGCGTCGGTCAGCACCCGCAGCCGCACCTCGGGGTCCTTGTCAGGGCTGCCGAAGTGCGGCGCGCCGGGCTCGGTGAACAGCCGCCGGGCGGTGGTCTCCAGCATCATCCCCATGCTCGGCGCCACCGGCTTGAGCCGCTGCAGCTCGTCCCAGCTCAGCACCCCCGGATTGAGGTGCGGCAGCAGCCCGGTGCGCTCGAGCACCGCGATCGCCGCCGCCCGGACGTAGTCCAGCGTGGAGTCATAGCCCCGCTCGCCCAGCCATTCGCGGGCCTGTGGCCAGCGGTCCTCGGGCCGGTCGCCCAGGGTGAACAGCGCCTCCTTGCAGCCCAGCGCCGCGCCCTGCTCGGCGATCGCCAGCACCTCCTCGATCTCGAGGTAGGCGGCCGGCAGCCGGTGCGGCACGGTGGCGAAGGTGCAGTAGTGGCAGCGGTCCCGGCACAGCCGGGTCAGCGGGATGAAGACCTTGCGCGAGTAGGTGATCACGCCGGGGCGCCCGGCGGCGACCAGGCCGGCGTCGCGCACTCCGGCGGCGATCGCCATCAGCTCGCTCAGCTGGCTGCCGCGCACCGACATCAGCACCGCCGCTTCGACGGCATCCAGCGCGGCGCCGTCGCGGGCTCGCCGAAGCGCCCGGCGGATGGCCGACTCGGACGGCTGCTGCTGGCTCACGCCTTTGAGCCTAGCCACCAGGGCCAGCGGCGTTCGCCAGGTGCGGTGCGCGGGCAGCCCGCCGAAAGTCGCCGGGCGCGCCTAAGCTGGCCATCGTGCCAGTGACGTCCAGATGTGCGGGCAGGTCCCGGTGACCACGCTGCCCGGCGACACCGAGCAACTGGCCCTGGCAGTGTGCCGGCTGGCCCTGAACCCAGCCCGTGGCCGGTTGCGCCACCCGCACCATGTCGGCATCGCCGTCCGGGCGGCGCTGTTCACCGAACTGGCCGGCTCCGGCCGGCTGATCGGGCTGCACCACCCGCAGGCGATCGGCGAGGCCGTCACCGGCAACCCGCTGACCGACGCGCTGCACCGGGCGGTGGCCGGCCGCCGGCCCACGCCTTGGCGACGCTGGTACGGCCACATCGACGCCGACCGCAAGGCCGCCACCAACGCCCTGATCGAGGCCGGCCGGTGGCGGTCGGAGGGCCGCCGGCTGGTCGATGTCGATCCGTCCTCGACGGTGCTGCAGCAGCAGCAGGTCGCCACGCTGCTGGCGGCCAAGCAGGCTCCGGAGACCCTGGACCTGGCGCTGCTGGTGCTGCTGGCCGGCGGTTACGGCGCGGGCTCGGTGCGGCCCGGTCCTAAGCGCAGCCGGCGGCTGGCCAAGCCCTGGCTGGAGCCTCACCTGCAGATCGCCGGGCACGGCGGCGACGCCACCCTGGCGGCGCTGCGGGGGGCCTTCCGGGCGATGCACCGGGCCAACACGCTCCCGTTCACGTCCCGCTGACCCGCGTCGCCCGCGACCCGCTGACTCGCCCGCCCCGATCTCAGCCGGCCCCCGCCGTCGCCCTGCCGCCTCCCGCCGAGTGCGTTCGGCTCCTGATGAATTAGGTTTCTCCGGTGCGCATCACGGTGTTGGCAGGCGGAGTCGGCGGAGCCCGGTTCCTGCAGGGCGTCCGGGCCTACGCCGCCGGGCTGCCCGGCTCCGAGGTCACCGCGATCATCAACACCGGTGACGACGTCACGATGCACGGCCTGCGGATCTGCCCCGACCTCGACAGCGTGATGTACACCCTGGCCGGCGCGGTGGACGCCGAACGGGGCTGGGGCCGCGAGGGCGAGAGCTGGCGGATCATGGACGAGCTGACCGAGTACGGCGCCGAGCCGACCTGGTTCAGCCTCGGCGACCTTGACATCGCCACCCACCTGGTCCGCACCCAGATGCTGGCCGCCGGCTACCCGCTCTCCGACGTCACCGCGGCGCTGTGCCAGCGCTGGCAGACCGGCGTCCGGCTGTTGCCGATGACCGACGAGCGTTGCGAGACGCATGTGGTGATCACTGATCACGGCAGCCGCCGGGCCATCCACTTCCAGGAATGGTGGGTCCGGCACCGGGCCGGGATTCCGGCGTTGGAGTTCGTCCAGGTCGGCCTGGAGTCGGCCCGGCCGGCAGCCGGCGTGGTGGCGGCCATCGAGCAGGCCGATCTGGTGCTGATCGCGCCGTCCAACCCGGTGGTCTCGATCAACACCATTCTCAACGTGCCGGGCATCGGCCAGGCGCTGCGGTCAGGGCCCGCTCAGGTCATCGGGCTGTCGCCGATCATCGGCGGCGCGCCGGTCCGGGGCATGGCCGACGCCTGCCTGCCGGTGCTGGGCGTGCAGACCTCGGCAGCCGGGGTGGCCGGGCTGTACGGCGCCCGGTCAGACGGCGGCGTGCTCGACGGCTGGCTCGTCCACACCGGCGACACCGCCGAGCTGCCCGGCCTCACGGTGCTGGGCCGGGACCTGCTGATGACCAGCCCCGAGGCGACCGCGGCGATGGTCGCCGACGCGGTGAGCATGGCGGGCCGGTGAGCGCTGCGCATGGCGGGCCGGTGAGCGCTGGGCCGGGCGTCGAGCTGCTCGCGGTACGGGGGATGCCGGAGCTACGCCCGGGCGACGATCTGGCCGCCGAGATCATGCGGTGCGCGCCGTGGCTGGCCGACGGCGACATCCTGGTGGTGACGTCGAAGGTGGTGTCCAAGGTCGAGGGCCGGTTGATCAGCACCTCCGGAGATCCGGCCGAGCGCGAGGTGGCGCGGCAGCAGGCGATCGCGGACGAGACGGTGCGGGTGATCGCCCGCCGGGGGCCGCTGCGGATCGTCGAGACCCGGCACGGCCTGGTGATGGCCGCGGCCGGCGTCGACGCCTCGAACCTGGCCGGCGGCGAGCTGGCGCTGCTGCCGCTGGACCCGGACGCCTCGGCCCGCCGGCTGCGCGACACCCTGGCCGAACGCGCCGGGCTGCGGGTCGCGGTGATCATCTCCGACTCGATGGGCCGGCCGTGGCGCCACGGCATCACCGACGTGGCGATCGGGGTGGCGGGGCTGAGCGCCGTCCGGGACCAGCGCGGCGAGCGGGACCGGCACGGCAACCTGCTCGAGGTCACCGAGGTCGCGGTGGCCGATGAGCTGGCCGCGGCCGCGGACCTGGTGAAGGGCAAGCTGTCCGACATCCCGGTCGCGGTGGTGCGCGGGCTGGCCCACTCCGACTATCCCGACGACGGCCGCGGCTCGGCCTCGCTGATCCGCCGCGCCTCGGACGACCTGTTCGGAATGGGCACCGCCGAGGCGCTCGCGCTGGGCCGCGCCCAGGCCGGCGCCGGCGCCGGCGCTGAAGCCGGCGATGCCACGGGCGATGGTCAACCCCGCCCGGACGTCTCGGCCCTGCACGCCGACGTGCTGGCGACGCTGGCGGCGATGCCGCTGGACCCGGCCGACGGCACCGGCCAGGCCGCGATCCGAGAAGGCTTCTACGGGTTGCTGGCTGCCCGTCCGGACGCCACCCGGCTGGCCTGCGTCCCCGGTCACATCACGGCCAGCACGTTGCTGCTGGACTCCGACGCCAGCCGGGTGCTGCTCACCCTGCACCCGAGGGTTGGCGCCTGGGTGCAGCTCGGCGGGCACATCGAGGACACCGACGAGTCACTGCTGGCCGCCGCGGCCCGCGAGGCGGCTGAGGAGAGCGGCATCGCCGGCCTCGTGCTGGACCCGCTGCCGGTCAACCTGGACGTGCACTCGATCACCTGCGCGCTGGGGCTGCCCACCCGGCACTACGACGTCCAGTTCGTCGGCCGGGCGCCGGCCGGCGCCGAGCCGGTGATCAGCTCCGAGTCCGACGACCTGCGCTGGTTCGGGGTCGGGGACCTGCCCTCGGACGTCTCACCGGAGCTGCCGGGCTTCATCGACCGGGCTGTCCGGCGGGTGGCGGGCGAACCGAGGACTGGCGGTGGGAGCCGATGACTGAACAGCCCAAGCCCGAACAGGTGAGCGACCCGTTGCGGCAGGTGCTGGACTGGCCGGTGCCGCACGCCGCGGCGGCGGTGCTCAGCCGGGCCGGCGTGCTGGCTGAGGTCGGCGACACCTCGATGCGGTTTCCGCTGGCGTCGGTGACCAAGCCGCTGGCCGCGCTGGCCGCCCTGGTCGCGGTCGAAGAGGGCGCGATCGAGCTCGACCGTCCGGTGCTGGAGTACGCCCCCGATCGGCTGGGCGAGGAGCTGGCTGCCGAGCTGGGTTCGATGACCCTGCGGCACCTGCTCGCGCACGCCTCCGGGCTGGCCCCCGATCGTCGCCGCCGGGGCGCCGATGTCGGGGTTCGGCGGATCTACTCCAACGTCGGCTACGACCTGGTCGGCGAGCTGGTCGCCGACGCGACCGGAATCGCCTTCGACGACTACCTGCACGAGGCGGTGTTCAGCCCGCTGCGGATGCGCACCGCTGTGCTGGAAGGCTCACCGGCCTTCGCGTGCACCGCCTCGGTGGCCGACCTGGAGATTTTAATCGGCGAGCTGCTGACCCCCGGCGGCCTGCTGCACGCCGACACCCTGGCCGATGCCCGATCCGTCCAGTTCCCGGGCATTCTCGGGGTGCTACCCGGTTATGGCGGCCAGCGCCCGAACGACTGGGGGCTGGGCTTCGAGATCCGCGGCCTGAAGGACCCGCACTGGACCTCGCCGCGCAACTCCCCCGCCACCTATGGCCATTTCGGCCGCAGCGGCACCATGTTCTGGATCGACCCGCAGGCCGGGCTGGGCCTGGTTGCGCTGGCCGACAAGGGCTTCGGCCCGTGGGCGATCAAGGCCTGGCCGCGGCTGTCGGAGGCGGTGCTGGACAGCTACAGCTAGCTGGTCGTGGGGACGAGCCGGCTGGGCTTGGACCGGTGCAGTGGGCCGCCCAAGTCTTAAAGCCGCTAGCGCGTAGCACTTGTGCTAACTTAAATGCATGACGGGTTTGCGGGAGCTGCGGCAACAGGCCAGCGAGCTGGTCCGGCAGGCTGAGGCCGGTGAGACGATCACGGTGACGGTCTCCGGCCGCGAGGTGGCCGAGTTGGGACCGGTGCGACGCAACCGCTGGCGGCGGGGCGCCGAGATCGCCGAGGTGTTCCGCGGCCCGGGCGACCAGGAGTGGGCGCGGGACCGGGATTCGGTCGATGACCGCGTGGTCGACCCGTTCACCCGATGAGGGTCGTGCTGGACACCAGCGTGTTGCTGGGTCCTGATCCTGGTCTGATCGACGCCGACGTCGCCATCTGCGCGGTGTCGCTGGCCGAGCTTCACTTCGGTGTGCTGGTCGCGGCCTCGCCGGCGGTGCGGGCCGAGCGCCTCCGCCGGCTGGGCATCATCGAGAAGACCTTCGACGCGCTGCCGGTCGATGACGCCGTGGCACGCGAGTACGGCCGGTTGGCGGCGGCACTGGCGGGCCGGCAGCCGAAGGCTCGCGCTGCCGATCTGCTCATCGCCGCGACCGCCGCCGCGCACCAGGCGACGCTGTGGACTCGCAACCCGAACGACCTGGCAGGGCTCGAAGGCCTTGTCGACCTTCACCAATCGGCTTGAGCCCTCGTCGGATCATCACCGTCCTGGCCGAGGTCAGGGGCTGGTGAGGAGGACGAGTCGCTGGGTCGCCCGGGTCATCGCCACGTAGCGGTCGACGGCTGCTTCGATGGCACCGGCGCCGCCTGACGTCTCCGCGCCTGATGCCTCCGCGCCTGATGTCCCGGTGCCTGAGGCCGCCCGGTCGATGAGCACCACCAGATCGAACTCCAGCCCCTTGACCAGCTCCGGGGTCAGCGACCGGACCCGCGGCTTGCCTTCCAAGGCTGCTCGCAAGGCGGGATCCTCGATCGAGGATGTGCTTACGACGCACGCTGTTCCTTCACCATGCTCGGCGAGCCAGCTGTCGAGGATCACGCTCAGCTCCGAAACCGATCCGCGCCGCACGGGGACGCCGGCGCCGCGGATGGAGGTCGGCACGTTCGCGTCCGGGAGCACGGCCCGGATGACCGGCTCGGCCTCGGCCATGATCTCTTTCGGCGTCCGGTAGTTGATGTTCAGGGTGGCCACGCTGATCCGGACCAGTCCGATCCGGGCCAGCCGCTCCTGCCACGACTCGGGAAACCCGTGCCGGGCCTGGGCGCGGTCCCCGACGACGGTGAAGCTGCCGGACGGGCAGCGCGGCAGCAGCATCTGCCATTGCGCATCAGTCAGTTCCTGAGCCTCGTCCACCACGATGTGCGCGAACGGGCCGGCGAGCAGGTCCGGATCGGCGCCGGGCAGCGCGGCCTCGTCGACCAGGGCGTCGCGCAGATCCTGCTGGCGCAGGCTGGTCATCAGGAGCAACTCGGAGTCATCGGCCGCGATGAGGTCATCGACCACCCGGGTCATCTGCTCCCGTTGGGAGGCGAGAGCCGCGGCGCTCCGGCGTTTGCGCCGCGACGCCTCCGGGTCACCGAGCCGCCGCCGCGCCGCATCCAGCAACGGCAGGTCGGACTCCGTCCAGGCCTGGGCGTCTTCGCGTTGCAGCAATCGAACCTCGGCGGCGCTGAGCCACGGAGCGCACCTGCGCAGGTAGGCCGGCACCGACCACAGGTCAGCGACCAGGTCAGCCGCGTCGATCAGCGGCCACGCCCTGTTTAAGGTGGTGAGCAGTTCCTCGTTCTGCAGCAACGACTTGCGCAGCAGGTGGGGCGAGGCGTCGCCGTCGTGCTTGTCCATCAGGATCACGAGCAGTTCCTCGAAGACCTGCTCGCGCGCCTCGTTGTGCGGGGTGCCCGGCTCGGCCGCTTCGAACGCCTCGGCCCACTCATCGGCGCTCAGCCAGCTGTCGGACCAGTGCGTCTGGACCGCCATCGGCTTGGTGGGCGGCTCCTCGTAGAACCGGACGGCCGTCTCGATCGCCGTCACCAGGTCCGCCGACGACTTCAGCTGGGCCACCCGCGGGTCGGCCTCGATCCCGGCCACAGCTCCCTCGGCGACCAGGTCGCGCAGGGTGCAGGTCTGCACGCCCTCCTCGCCGAGGCCGGGCAGGACGTCGGCGACGTAGTCCAGGTAGGGCTGGTGCGGGCCGATGAACAGCACGCCGCCGGTGGAGTGACCGCTGCGGCGGCCGAGGCGAGGGTCGGAGTAGAGCAGGTAGGCCGAGCGGTGCAGGGCCACGACGGTCTTGCCGGTGCCCGGGCCGCCGTCGACGACGAGCGCGCCGCCGGATCCCGCGCGGATGATGGCGTCCTGGTCGGCCTGGATGGTGGCGAGCACGTCACGCATCCGGGGCGAGCGGCTGCTGCCCAGGCTGGCGAGAAAGGCGGATTGGTCGTCCAGCGCGGGGTGTTCGGCCATTCCGGCCATCCCGTCGGTGCTGAACACCTCGTCCCAGTAGTCGCTGATCCGGCCGCCGGTCCAGCGGTACCTGCGGCGGCTGGCCAGGCCCACCGGGTTGGCATGGGTCGCTCCGAAGAACGGCTCAGCCGCGGCGGAGCGCCAGTCGAGCAGCAGCCGGTGACCCGCGGGGTCGGTCAGGCCGAGCCGCCCGATGTACACCGGCTCGGGGTTGTCCGTGCTGACCATGTGCCCGAGGCACAGGTCCAGGCCGAAGCGACGCAGGGCGCGCAGCCGAGCGTTCAACCGGTGGATCTCCAGGTCCCGGTCCAACGCCTGCTGGCCGGCGCCACCCGGCGCCTTGCGCGCGGCATCGAGCCGGTCGGACAGGTCGGCGATCGACTGCTCGAGGCTTTCGGCGATGGCCGCGAAGTGCTGCTCGTCGCCGGCGATCAGCCGTGGGTCGGCCTTGGCGCTGAGGTGGTCGGGAAGGTCGAACGCGCTGGTGGTAAGGGGGTTCACGTGCAGCTCCGATCCGAGGCCCTGGCCTCGGTCGGCGATTCTGCGGCGCCACCCGGGTCTTGCCGCAAGCCCCCCGGTGCGCTATAAGTTGAAAGTGGCAAGGAGACAATGACCTCCTTGCCTTTCGTCTTCTCAGATCCCGGACATGTCCTGCGGGCTGTACCGCGGGCCGTACTTGGGCGGCGTCAGGCCGCTGAGCAGGATCAGCCGGATCACCCGGGCGCGCTGCCCGGCCCACGGCTCGAGCAGCTCCAGCATCGTCGCGTCGTCGGTGCGGGGCGCACCGGTCAGGGCGAAACCCACAATGTTGGAAAGGTGAAAGTCCCCGACACTGACGGCGTCCGGGTCACCGAGCGCCCGCACTGTGGTCTCGGCGACGGTCCACGGCCCGACGCCGGGCACCAGCGCCAGCCGCTGCCGCGCCGCGGCGATCGACTGGCTGGCAGCCAGCCCCACGCACTCCTCCAGCCGGCCGGCCACCGTCGCCGCGGCCCGGACCGCCCGGTAGCGCTTGGCGTCTACCCCGAACCGGTGCCAGTCCCAGCTGGGCACCTCCAGCAGCCGGGCCGGCTCGGCCGGCAGCCACAGCCGCGGTTCGGCCGGTCCCGGCGCCCGCTCGCCGTAGGCGTAGGTCAGCAGCCGCCAGGCCCGGAACGCCTCCTGGCCGGTGACCCGCTGCTCCAGGCAGGCCGGCACCAGCGAGTCCAGCACCAGGCCGGTCCTGGTCAGCCGGACGCCGGGCCGGTTGCGCCGGGCCTGCCGCAGCACCGGATGGCCGCTGACGTCGAGCTCGGACCAGTCATCGCCGGCGCCGAGCAGGTCCGGCGTCGCTGCCAGCAGCCAGTCCGCGCCGGCCCCCCAGGCTCGGGCGTGCAGCTGCTCGCCGGCAGCGCTGATCGCGAGGGTTCCGGGGCCTTGCGGGGTGCGGCAGGCCCACCAGAACGTGCCGTTGACGAACCGGGCGGTCGGGTCGCCGGCGCCGTGGCACAGCGGTCGCAGCGTCCGGACCAGGTCGACCGGCGCCGGCGGCTGCCAGCGGAGTTCGGCCATGGCCGGGCTGCTCATGTCGACGCCGGAACTAGCTGTCGGCCGAGAAACGGACGCTGCCGTCAGCGAGCTGGACGTCCGGCCAGACCCGTGCCCCGGCCAGCAGTTCGATGCCGGCGCCGAGCACCGCCCGGTCCCCGATCACCACCGAGTCCAGCAGGGTGCCGGGCCCGACCACGGCGTCCCGGCCGATGATGCTGGCGCGCACCGAGGCGCCGGCCGCCACCCGGGCGCCGTCGAAGAGCACCGAGCCGTCGATCACCGCGCCCGACTCGACCACGCAGTTCCGCCCGACCGTGCAACCGCCGGTCAGGACCGCGCCGTCGGCGACCTTCGCCTCGGGCAGCACCAGCGCCTCGCCGGTGGGTCCGGGCAGCGCCTCGGTGGGCGCGATTCCCCTTACCAGATCAGCAGATCCGGCCACGAAGTCAGCAGGCTTGCCCAGGTCGCGCCAGTAGCTGGTGTCCAGGTAACCGGTCACCAGCGCGCCGCCGGCGAGCAGGCCGGGAAAGGTCTCGAGCTCCACCGAGACCGGCCGTCCGGACGGGATCGACTCGACGACAGCGCGGGAGAACACGTAGGTGCCGGCGTTGATCTGGTCGGTGACCGGGTTCGGGTCCTTCTCCAGGAAGGCGGTCACCCGGCCGTCGGCGTCGGTGGGCACGCAGCCGAAGGCGCGCGGGTCTTGCACGGTGGTCAGGTGCAGGGTGACGTCGGCCGACGTCCGGCGGTGCTGGTCCAGCAGGCCGGTCAGGTCACAGCCGGTCAGGATGTCGCCGTTGAAGATCATCGCGGTGTCACCGCGCAGCAGGTGCGCGACGTTGCCGATCGCGCCGCCGGTGCCCAGCGGCACGGTCTCCACGACGTACTCCAAATCCAGGCCGAGCGCGGCGCCGTCGCCGAAGTGCTCGGAGAACACCTCGGCCTGGTAACTGGTTCCCAGGATGACGTGGGTAATCCCGGCGGCCTTGATCCTGGACAGCAGGTGGGTCAGGAACGGCACGCCCGCGGTCGGCAGCATCGGCTTCGGCGCCGACAGCGTGAGCGGCCGCAACCGGGTGCCCTTGCCACCCACCAGCACTATCGCCTCGACCGATGACGTCATCCAACATCCCCCTTATCGGCACTGACGGCATTGTCGCCGCTGGCGGCGCTGGCGGCACTGGCCGCATTGCCCGTGCGAACCTCGCCGTCCGATCGCCGGCGCTGCTTGCCGTGCGGGCGGGCGCCGGCGCTGACACCGGCGATCCGCAAGGACAATTGTTCACGCACTGCCAAACCGAGGCGTATCACCAGCCGCAGCGGCAGCCAGCGCAGGCCCGAGTAGTGCCGGCTGAAGTACAGCCAGGCGCTGCGATGGTGCGCCGAGGTCATCGCCGAGGGGTTTCGCGAGGTGGCGTGCGCCCCGGTGTGGGTCACCGCCGCCGAGGGGACGTAGACATTCAGCCAGCCGGCGTCGGCCAGCCGCTCCCCCAGGTCCACGTCCTCGAAGTACATGAAGTACGCCGGGTCAAAGCCCCCGACGGACTCGAACGCCTGCCTGCGCAGCAGCAGGCAGGACCCTGACAACCAGCCGGCGGTCCGCTCGGCCGGTTGCTCGTTCTCGCGCCGGTAGCGGGTGCTCCACGGGTTACCCGGCCAGAACCAGCCGAACACGGCATGACCGATGCCTCGTCCGAGGGTGGGCAGCGCCCGGGCCGACGGGTAGACCCCGCCGTCGGGCTGGCGGATCAGCGGACCGAGCGCGCCGGCGCGGGGCCAGCGCTCGGCCGCGGCCAGCAGCACGTCGATCGAGCCCGGGTCCCACACCACGTCCGGGTTGGCGGCCACCACCCACTCGGCGCCGGTCGCCGCGACACCGGCGTTGACGCCCCCGCCGTAGCCGAGGTTGCCGCCGGTGCTGATCAGCCTGACCCCGGGACGCCGCGCGGCCGCCTCGGGCGCCCCGTCGCTGGAGCCGTTGTCGGCCAGCAGCACCTCGACCTCACGGTCGGTGGCCAGCGCCAGGCTGTCCAGAAAGCTGGTGAGCGAGCTGCCCGGCGAGAAGGTGACCGCGACAACCGTGAGGGTGTCCCCGGCGACGGTGTCCTTGTCGAACGTGGCGTCGGTCAACGCCTGCCCTCCTGCCTGGAGCGCCGCAGCGCGTGCTCGTAGCCGCGCAGGTGCGCCTCGGCACAGGCGGCCCAGGTGAACCGCGCCGCCCGGGCCAGGCCGGCCTGGCCCAGTTGCTCGCGCAGCTGCGGGTCGGTCAGCAGCCAGCCCAGCGCGTCGGCGATCGAGTCGTCGGTGGGCTCGGCGTAGGCGACCGCCTCACCGCCGACCTCGGGCAACGCCAGGCGCCGGGTGGTCAGCACCGCCGCGCCGCAGGCCATCGCCTCCAGCACCGGCAGCCCGAAGCCCTCGCCCAGGCTCGGGTAGGCCACCACGGTGGCCGCGCCGAGCAGGCCGGGCAGCTCGGCCAGCGGCAGGTAGCCCGGACGCAGCAGCCGCAGCCCGGCCGGCACCGCCGCCACCGCGGCCTCGAGGTCGCGGTCCCAGCCGGCGCCGCCGGCCAGCACCAGGGCCGGCGGCGGGCCGGCGAGCCGCGCGCAGGCCGACACCCAGCCCCGGATCAGCGCCGGCACGTTCTTGCGGGGTTCCAGGGTGCCCAGGAACGCGATGAACTCCTCGGCCGGCTCCAGCCCGGCGGCGGCCCGGGCCCGGGCCTTGGCCTCGGCGTCCGGCGGCTTGAACAGCGCCGTGTCGACGCCCAGGTGCGCGACCTGCGCCCGGTCGGGTTCCAGGCCCAGCCGCCGGTGCAGCTCGTCGGCGGTGGCCTGGGCCGGCACGATGCAGACGTCGGCCCGGCGCACCGCCAGGCGGGTCGCGGCGCGGAAGAACGGGCCCTTGGTGCGGGTGTGCCACTGCGGATCGGAGAAGAAGGTGCCGTCGTGCACCGTCACCGCCAGCGGGCCCCGCCAGCGCAACGGGTGGGTGTAGTGCGGCGAGTGCAGCACGTCAGGGGCCAGCCGGGCCGCCACCCCGGGCAGCCCGTACTGCTCCCAGGCCAGCCGGGCAGCCCGGCCGGCCGGCACCGCCACGTCCGGGACGCAGGCCACGCCCAGGTCCTCGAAATGCTTGCGGTCACGGGCCTGGGCGAGGGCTGTCACCTCGACACCGGCGGTCACCAGGGCAGGCAGGACGTTGTCCAGGTAGCGCCCGACGCCGCGCAGTTGGGCGGGGATGGCCGTGGCGTCGACGAGCACACGCAGCACGGCAGGACTCCAGACCGGGATCGGGACCGCGGAAAAAATCGATCCTAGTGGACCACTGGTGCAACCTATTGCGTCCAGCGCTCGGCCGAGGCGACCGCCGCGCCGTCCGCGACTGGCCGTCCGGGGGTCGGCCAGGCACTAAGCTCGATGTCCGTGCCGGTATCCGACAGCGACGCGTCAGCGGCCTTGCCGACGCCGACGCCCACGCCGTCGCCGACGCCGGCTCCGCCCGACCAGCCCACCCGGTCCCGGCTGGCGGTGGCGCTCAAGGCCGGCGGGCTGGTGATCGCGGTGCTGGCGGTCGCGCTGTGCGTGCTGACCCTGGCCCGGGAGTGGAACAGCATCTCCGACGCTCTGGCCGACGCCCGGCCCGGCTGGCTGCTGCTGGCCCTGCTGACCGCCGCGGCGGCGATGACCGGGCTGGGGCTGCTGTGGTGGCGCTGCCTGCAGGTGTTCGGGGCCGCCACCCGTCGACGGGACGCGGTGGCCTGGTACTTCGGCGGTGAGCTGGGCAAGTACGTCCCGGGCGGTGTCTGGCCGGTGCTGGGCCGCGGCGAGCTGGCCGCGCGGGCCGGCATCTCCCGCTCGACCGGGTACCTGACGACGCTGATCTGCTACGCCGTGATGTGCGTGGCCGCCGCCGTGGTGTGCGGGGTGCTCGCGCCGTTCGTGGCAGCCGACGGCGACGGCCTGAGCTGGGGCTGGCTGATGCTGGCGCTCATCCCGCTCGGCGTCGGCGCGCTGCACCCGGCGGTGCTGGGGCGGCTGCTGGCGGTGGGCGCGAAGCTGACCCGCGGCCGGGTCCGGATCGAGCCGCAGCCGTGGCGCGCCATGCTGGGCCTGACCGCCTGGTCGATCGCCACCTGGCTGCTGGTGGGCGCGACGTCGGTGTGCGTCACCGAGGCGCTGGGCTACTCCCAGCAGCCGGCTCGGGTAGCGTTCGCCGCGGTAGCGGCCTGGATCATCGGCTTTCTGGCCATCCCGGTTCCGGCCGGGGCGGGGCTGCGTGAGCTGGTGTTCCTGGCCATCAGCGGCCTGGACAACGGGCCGGCGGTCGCGGTGGCAGCCATCGCCCGGCTGCTGTTCATCGCCGTCGACGCCGGCGGCGGGCTGCTCGGGTTGTGGGCGGTGCGCCGGGCCGGCGGGGCGGTCACGGCGAGCACGGCAGCCACCAGCACGGCAGCCACCGACGGCGCGCCGGCAGGTGGCGCCTTGACGAACGGGAGCATGCAGTGACCAACAAGCCGAACGCGCTGTTGCGCGCCAAGGGGCTTTACGCGGCCGGCGCGCGGGGAGCCGGCTCGGTGCTGACCAGGGCGGGCCTGCTGAGCGAGCAGCCCCCGTCGCGCGATCAGCGCACCAAGCACTGGATGTACAGCCTGACCCGGGCCTATGACTCGCTGGCGATCGCCGAGCTGGACGTGCCGTGGTGGACCTACCGGGCCGTCGACGTGGTCGAGGCTTGGCTGACTGCTCACCCCAAGCCGGTCCGGGTGTTCGAGTACGGCTCGGGCGCCAGCACCCTGTGGCTGGCCAAGCGGGCCGATGAGGTGCATTCGGTCGAGCATCACCGCGAGTTCGGCGAGCACCTGCGGCCCTCGCTGGCGCCGCTGGCCAACGTCGACTTCCGAATCGTCGAGCCGGTGCCCTCGGACGCTCCGGTGGTCGGCTCCCGCAAAGAAGGCGCGGCCGGCCTGGACTTCGCCGGCTACGTGGCCAGCATCGACGACGTGCCCGGTGAGTTCTCGCTCATCGTGATCGACGGGCGCGCTCGCGAGGCCTGCCTGGAACGGGCCCGGCACCGGCTCGAACCGGGCGGCGTCATCGTCTTCGACAACACCCGCCGGCGTCGCTACCGCGAGGCGATCCAGCGGTCCGGAATGGCCGAGCGCCGGCTGACCGGTCTCACCCCGACCCTTCCCTACCCCGACCAGACCTCGATCCTGACGGCCCCGTGATGCCCGTCCGCCCAGTGGCCAGGCCCGGCGGGCCGCGCGCGCTGACCGGCCGGGCCCTGCTCCGGCGGTACGATCGACGGGGTCCCTTCAGCGCCGAACGGAGTACTTCGTGACCAACGCACGCCTGTCAGACGTGGACATCTCCCTTGTCATTCCTGCCAAGGACGAGGTCAAGACGATCGCTCCGCTGGTCGCCGAGATCGTCAGCGCGATGCGGCAGCGGCCGGAGTTCAGCTACGAGATCGTCTTCGTCGACGACGGCAGCACCGACGGCACCTGGGACTCGATCGAGGCGGTCGCGGCCGTCGACCCGCGGGTGCGGGCGCTGCGGTTCCGCAGCAACTTCGGCAAGGCCGCCGCGCTGGCGGCCGGCTTCGCCGAGGCGCACGGCGAGATCATCATCACGATGGACGCCGACATGCAGGACGACCCCAACGAGCTGCCCCGGATGCTGGCCATGCTGGAGAGCGGCTTCGACCTGGTCACCGGCTACAAGCGCGACCGCAAGGACCCGCTCGGCAAGCGGCTGCCGTCCAAGCTGTTCAACCGCGCCACCGGCGTGGTCACCGGCCTGAAGCTCAACGACCACAACAGCGGCCTGCGGGTGGCCCGCAAAGAGATCTATGACGTGGTGCCGCTGTACGGCGAGCTACACCGTTACGTCCCGGCGCTGGCGCACGCCAACGGCTTCCGGGTCACCGAGATCCCGGTCAACCACCGGCCGCGGCTGCACGGGGTGTCCAAGTACGGCCTGGAACGCTATGCCCGCGGCGCGCTCGACCTGCTCACCGTCGTCTCGATCACCCGGTACGGCCGGCGGCCCTCGCACCTGCTGGGCGGGCTCGGCCTGATGTTCGGCGTGCTCGGCTCGCTGATCCTGACCTACCTGCTGGCGGTCTGGCTGTTCACCGACAACGGCATCGGCACCCGGCCGCTGCTTCAGTTGGGCATCCTGCTCGAGATGCTGGCCGTCCAGCTGATCGGCATGGGGCTGCTGGCCGAGCTGATCATCCATCGGACAGATCGCAACTTCGACACCTCGGTGCCGTTGCGCAGCAGGACCCGGCCGATTCCGAACGTGCCCGCCGTGTCGGGCGTGCCGGTGGCCGACACCGGCGTCGAGACCGCGGTGCTGGCGAACGACGGCGCGCCGGCAGCCACCACCGCTCCGGTTGCCGCCGGCGCCACCTCGATGCCGGCGGCCTCGACCGAGACCACGGTGCTGCCCGCGCTGACCCCGCAGAACTCGCAGCCCCCGACCGATCCGGCGCTGGCCCGGCCGCGGGCGAACTGATCGACTGTGGACACCACGATCACCGACAGCCCTTCCGAACGCGAGACCGACCCCGAGCGCACCGGCAGGACCGGAGCCGGGGCGAGCGCGGTAGGGTCGGTCGCTGATCGTCCCGGCCGGTTCGGCCGGTGGGGTGAGCGGGCCGGGACCGTGCGGCCGGGCTGGTGGGCCGCGCTGCTGGTGTTGCTGCCGGCGCTGCTGATGGCCCGGCGGGTCGGCAAGTCCACCCAGATGCAGTACCAGGACTACTGGCCCTCGCTGGTGCGCATCACCAACCCGGACGGCAGCCTGCACCTGCGCGGGTTGTTCAGCTACCAGAACGAGCACCCGTTCTTCGTGCCGCAGGTCGTCTACTACCTCGACGCCAAGCTGCTGAACGGGACGAACCACGAGCTGGGGTACTTCGCCATCGGAATGGCGCTGGCCTCGCTGGCGGTGCTGTGGTTCCTGCTGCCGAGCCGGTGGCCTCCCCTGGCGCGGATAATGCTGATGCTGGCCGCCAGCGCGGTGCTGTTCTGCCCGACCGGGGCGTGGAACTACCTCAAGGGCATGAGCGGGACGGCCTGGATCACCGCGAACGTGTTCGGGCTGCTGGGCGTGCTGTTCGCCCGGGACCGGCGCACCGGCCTGGCCGTGGCCGCCGCGGCGCTGGCGCTGCTGAGCTACGGCACCGGGTTCGCCGCGCCGCTGGCCATCGTGGTGGTGGCGCTGCTGCGCCGTGATCGCTGGTGGCGCTGGGCCCTGCCGCTCGGGTTGTTCTTCGGCGCCGCCGTGGTGTACAAGCTGACCTCCAACGGCGGCACCACCGGCAAGGGGATCAGCAAGGACCCGGGGCTGCTGTCCCAGACGTTCCTGACCAACCTGTCGACGCTGTGGGACCCGACCGGCGGGACGTTCGGCCTGGTGGCCGGCGCCGGCGGGCTGGCGGTGCTGGCGGTGGGCTTCGTGACGTTCTGGACCCGGCGCGAGGAGTACGCCGACCTGATCCCGTGGTGGGGGGTGGCGACCTACTCGCTGCTCGCGGCCGGTCTGATCTCCCTCGGTCGCAGCGAGGTGTTCCTCGGCGACGGCGCCCAGGCACGTTACGTGTCGCTGTCCGGGTTGTTCTGGATCGCGGTGGCGGTGGTCGGCATCCGGACGCTGCGCAGCTCGCGCGAGCTGACGGTCGGCATCGCGGTCATCGCGGCCGCGGTCGCGGTGTTCTGGGCGGGCAGTCCGCCGCTGTATCAGACGACAGCCGGCGAGTCGCCGGTGCAGAACGCGATGGCCGCCGGGGTGCGGTTCGACGCGACCGACCCGTTCCAGCCCCGCCTGCAGGACCCGGACGCGGTGGTCTCCCGGCTCAAGGGCCTGGGCAGCTACCCGTTCACCAGCGACTACACCCTGGGCTGCGGGCTGAAGCCTGAGGACTCCATCGACCTGGCCAAGGCCCGCCCGCTGCCCGTCCGGCTGTTCGGCAAGTCGGCCTCCCTCGATCAGGACCGGTTGGTGGGCGGCACCCGCGAGTTCTCCGGCTGGATCCACTGGGTCGGGCACCCGCTGCAGTGCGTGGCGGTCACCGACGGCAGCGGCAAGATCATCGGCGGCGGCGCGACCCAGGTGGTGCGCACCGACGTCTCGACCGCCAACCGCGGCTTTCCGAACAACACCGGCTTCATCGCCGTCACCCCGTCCTCCAACACCGACGCCAGGTTGGTGTTCGGCTTGCCCGACGGCTTCTACACCCTGCCGGCCATCCCGACCCCCTAGGGTGCGAAGGCAATGACGACCGCCCCGCACTCCAGGCGCGCGCAGGGGGTTGCAAACCGCCAGGTTCGGACGACTGACTTGTGATGGATGACGATGCGCGCGAGCTCGACGAGCTCGTGGAGCGGTGGCAGACAGGCTACGGCGACGTCCGGAGCCTGTATGACTCGTTGCGCGAAGGCATGCACCAGACCGCTCGCCGGGGCATCCAGCGGGTCATCGCCAAGCCGCCCGACGAGCACCGGGTCCAGGACGTCGTCTACATCGCCTTCATGGAGCTGCTGCGGGGCGACCCGGCGGCGATGACCTCACCGGTCGGGCTGGCCAAGACCATCGCCTACCGGCGCGGTATCGACGAGGGCCGCCGGATCCTGCGGGAACGCCAGCGCATCTCCAGCCTGGACGCCCTCGAGATCGCCGGCACCCTGCCCGACCGGCGCGAGATCCTGGCCGCCGCCGAGGAGGAGGCGTTGCACCAGCTGGTGACCACGTGCCTGGAGAGGTTGACCGCCGATCAGCGCGCGGTCGTCCGGGCGACGGTGATGGGCAACCAGACGCTGTCGGACTGGGCGTTGACGGCCGGCACGACGCATCAGGCGGTGAGCCGGCTGCGCTCGCGGGCCCTGGACTCGCTGCGGCGATGCGTGAAGCGCCTGCGCAACCCGTCAGGTGGAAGGGAGGCCAGCCGTGGACGCAGCTGACTTCGATGACGTGTCCAGCGACCTGGTCGACAGCTACCTCCTGTTCCTCAGGGGACGCGGGCCCGAGCCCGACCTCTCGAGCTTGTCCAACGACGAGCGCCGGCGATTGCGCGAGCAGTTCGCGATCGTGGCCGCGCTGGCCGATCGGGCCCCGGCGCTGCCGCCGCTGGAGAGCGACCCGGTGGCGATCCGGCTCGGCCTGGTCGCGCCCGGTACGCAGGCGGCGGCCACCGGCAGCCGGTCCCGCCCGGACGCCGCAGCCGGGCCGGAGGTGGCTGACCCCGTCACTGATCCGGTCGAGGTGGCGCTGCGCCAGCTGGAGCTGCGCTTCGACCGGCAGGTGGTGGTGGACCGCTCCCCCGCCTGGAAGCAGTGGCAGTCGGCGCAGCTGTCGGCGGTGGCCCAGTGCAGCGCCCTCGGTGACAGCGTCGCGTTGTTCAGCGCGCCGCCGGCCGCCCTGACGGCTGAGCCGGCCGAGGTCGCGGTGTTCCTGCGGCGCTACCCCGACATCTCCGCGGTGTGCCTGAGCACGCCCGACGCCCGGCACGCCGTGCTGCTGACCGCGGCGGACGCCAACGCCTCGATCGACCCGGTCCGGGGTTGGCTGGAGCCGGGGGTCCACACCGCCGCCGACCTGCTCGAGGTCACCCTGGGCCGGTATTTCGAGTCCCGGCTGCCGCGCTGGGAGCGGGTCGCCGGGTTCACCGAGCTGATCGACCTCGGCGACGTGAGCGCCGACGCCCTCGCGGTCGCCACCGCCACGCTGGCCGCCGCGCGGCGGTCCCGGCCCCGGCTGCAGCACAAGCGCGAGGCCGTCACCGCGCTGAAGTCACTGGACCCGTCGAGCATCGGCGGGGTGGTGGCCGACGTGCAATCAGGCCGGCTGCACGGCACTGCCCTCATCACCCGGCTGGCGGCCCTGGCCGAGGCGGTCGCATCGTGATCCGCCGGATCGGGGTGCGGCACTGGCGGGCCTATGAGGACCTGGACCTGCGGCTCACCCATCCGGTGACGTTCTTCGTCGCGCCGAACGGCGTGGGCAAGTCCTCGCTGGTAGAGGCGGTCCGCTGGTGCCTGCTGGGCCTGCCCGACGGCCGCGCCGCGGTTCGGGCGATCCGCAGCGGCCACGACTCGGCGTCGGTCCAGCTCGGCTTCGACCTGCCCGGCCACCCGGACGTCCGGGTCAGCAGGTCGCTTCGCCGCAACGGCGTGAGCACGTTCTCGGCGAGCGTCGACGGTGACGCGCTGGACGAGCGCGCTTATCTGAGGCTGTTGGCCAAGGCCTGGTCGGCTGACCGCACCGTGCTCGACGCGGTGGTGTTCGGGCCGCCGCCGGCCGCCGGCAAGGCCACCGGCTTCCCGGTCCGGGACCACCTCGCGCAGGTGTTCGGCGTGCAGACCCTGCTGGCCGCGGCAGCCCAGCTGGCCGAACGCCGCCAGGTGCTGGCGGCCGAGATCAGGTCGCTGCGCGCCGACGCGCAGGCCGGTGACGAGGAGTTCGAGGCCGCGGCCCACGCCATCTCTGCCCTCGAGGCCGAGCTCGAGGCGACCTCGGCGCGGCGGCAGCAGCTGGCCGAGCAGATCACCGCGCTGGAACCGGCGGCCCGGCTGGCCACCCGCTGGGAGCAGTACCGGACCGAGGCCGCCGCTTTCAACGAGAAGGCGACCGCGCTGGCCGAGCAGATGGCAGATGCCATCGAGGTGGGCGAGCGTGACCTGCTCACCGCCATCGACGAGAGCCAGCGAGAGGTGGCTGCCGCGCTGGCCGAGACCGCGGAGGCGACCTCGGCAGCGGAGGTCCGCGTCGCGCAGTCGGCGACGGCCGCTCAGCTGCTGGCAGGCGCCCCCGGTCACTGCCCCACCTGCCTGCGCCCGCTGAGCGAGCACGAGCGCGAGGCCGCCCTTGCCGCGCACGGCCAGGTCGGCGCGGACACCGACACCGACATCCAGCGGCACCGGGAGGAGGCCAGGCGGCTGCGCGCCCGGATGACCGCGATCTCCCGGTTCACCGCCGCGCTCAGCAAGCTGCGGCCGCCGGTGGAGCCCGACGAGGCCGATCCCGGCCCGGCCGCCACCGCCGCGCTCACCGACGCCCGACGTCAGGACGTCGAGCTGGCCGAGCAGCACGGCGCGCTCACCGCCCAGCTCCGGGCCGCCCGGCAGCGGCTCACCGACCTCGACACCGCCGCCGCCGATCAGGCCGCGCTGGTGGCGGCGTCCCGCGAGGACCTGGTGCTGGAGGTGACGCAGAACAGCATGACGGCGCTGGCCGACCGCTACCTCACCCAGCGGATCAACCCGCTGGCGACCGAGATCAGCCACCGCTGGAAGCTGCTGTTCGGCTCCGAGGGGCTGCGGTTCGGCCCGCACGGGCAGTTGACCTTCAGCGAGGGCGGCGTCGACCTGCTGCTGGAGGACCTCAGCGGCGCCGAGCGCGCCACCGCGGTGCTGGTGACCCGGCTGCTGCTGGCCGCCTCGGCCACCCGGGCCTCGACGATCTGGTTCGACGAGCCCCTGGAGCATCTGGACCCGGCTCGCCGCGCGGCGGTCGCCCAGACCCTGGTCCGGGCCGCTCAGGCCGGGGCGATCGATCAGATCCTGGTCACCACCTACGAGGAGGGCCTGGCCCGCCGGCTGCAGGCCACCGCGCCGGACACCGTGGCACTGACCTACGCCCATACCACGACGCGCTGACAAATCTTTTAGACACGCCGGGGTTGCAAAACAGCCCGCTCGGTCGACTTTTCAGTGAGAGCCCCTAAGTCGGGGCCCCACTCAGGAGGACGACCATGACCCGCTCTATTTCTGACGCCGACGTGACGAACCGCAGACGCCCCGACGGCACCCCGCACCGGCTGCACGCCGTGTTCGTCTACGACGTCGACGGCACCAGCTACGAGTACGACCAGCCCACCATCACCGGCGCCCAGATCATGTTCGCGGCGGGCCTTGACCCGCAGCAGGGGCTGATCCAGATCCTGAGCGACGGATCCCGGGTCACCGTCAACGGCGGCGACACGGTCAACCTCTCCGCCGGAGCCCACTTCAAGCGCCGTCCCCGGTTCAAGCGGGGCTGAGATGAGCTCGATCTCGGCCGACCTGCGGCAGCGCCTGGCGCGGGAGAACCCATACCTGCGCCAGGCGTTTCCCACCGCGTCGCTCGACGTCGAGGCGCTCGTGGTCACCCTTGCCGACCACCGGCTGCCGCCCGGTTGGTCACATCGGCGCACCGAGGTGCTGTTCGCCATTCCGGTGAACTATCCCGCCGGGCAGCCGGAGAACATCTGCGCGCGGCCGGACCTGACCCTGGCCGGCGGCGCCGCTCCCGGCAACAGCCAGGGCATCCAGACCCACGCGGGCCGGCCGTGGCTGCAGCTGTCCTACCACGTCAACCCGGCCGATTGGCGGCCCAAGGCCGACCCGGCGGCCGGCAGCAACCTGACCGACTACCTCACCGGGGCGCTAACCCGATTCGACGAAGCGAGCTGACACACGTTGAGCACCTTGAAGTTCACCGACCCGCACCACTGGGACCGCCTCGAGCAGCATCTGGCGCAGGCCAACGGTGAACGATTCGCCTTCGCCTACACCCGGGCCATCAGCAACAACATCCGCACCGGCCCGGTGCTGGAGGTGGTCGGGATCACCCTGATCTCCGACGCCGACACCACCCGCGGCATCGACGGCTGGTACCTGTCCGACCAGGCGCTGGACCGGGTCCACAACCACGCCCTGGCGATCGGCGGCGGCATCGTGGAGTTCCACAACCACCGGCACGGGCCGCCGGCCTTCTCCTCCACCGATGAGGACACCCTGGCCCCGACGGTCCGCTACTGCCTGGACCTGCTCGACGGCGCGCCCTACGCGGCCGCCGTCTGGGCCGACGGCGCCGTGCACGCCGAGTGGTGGCGCTTCGACGCCCATGGCGGTGTCGAGCGCGGACAGTTCAGCACGGTGACCGTCCTGGGTGACCAGTTGCGGGTGCTGAACGCCGCGGCTGTTCCCGAGGAACGGCTGGCCCGGCAGGTGCCCTTGCTCGGCACCCGGGCCCAGGCGGCGATCACGACCATGCGGATCGCGGTGGTGGGCGCCGGTGGCACCGGGTCCCACATGGCGCAGTCGCTGGCCTACCTGGGCTTTCGCAACGTCCTGATCATGGACGACGACCTGGTCGAGATCAGCAACCTCAACCGGATGGTCACCGCCGGCTACGCAGACGTCGGCCACCCGAAGTCGCACGTGACCCGCAAGCGGATGCGCGCCATCAACCCGCTGATGAACGTGACGACCGCTCGCGGCGTCACCGCCGCCGACGAGCATCCCGAGCTCGAGGACGTCGACCTGATCATCGGCTGCGTCGACAACGACGGGCCACGCAACCGGCTCAACCAGATAGCCGTGCAGACCCGGACGCCCTACATCGACATCGCGACCGGTGTCGATGACGCCGTCGAGCCGTTCGCGCTGGGCGGCCGGGTGATCATCTTCACGACACCGGACGGGCCGTGCCTGAGCTGCCTCGGCGAGCTCGACCCCGCCGAGGTCGCCCGCTGGGCCAAACCGGTGCACCAGCAGGGCCTGGACCGCCAGCACGGGTACGGCACCGGCAGCAAGAGCCCGTCAGTGGTGTACCTCAACGGCCTCACGGTCAACGCGGCGGTGTCCGAGCTGGCGGCCTGGCTGTCCGGGGCGCGGCCGCCGGCACGCTGGCTCGACATCGACCTGATCGGCGAGTCGAGCCGGCCAGGCACCCGGGTCGATCCGCGCGACGTCGACGGCCCGGACCCCGACTGCATCACCTGCGCCGGCGTCAACCGCTTCACCCGGTCCCGGCAATGAAGGGGCCGGCGATGAAAGTCCCGGCGATGAAAGTCCCGGCGATGAAGGGGCCGGACTCGCCTACCGCTGGCGGCGCATCGAGACCCCGCGCATCCCGACATCGGTGCGCCGCCAGTTGATCCGCCGAAGCCAGGGCAGATGGCTCTTCCAAAGCCGCCGTCCCGCCACCTATTATCGAACGTATGTTCGACCACCCTCCCCAGCTGCTCCCACGAGGTCCCTCATGCATAACTCAGCACTCCCCGCCTACGGCGCGGTCAGGTACTGCCCCGCCGGCCACTGGCAGCCCCGTCCGGGCCTGCACCCGATGGGCCACGCGCTACCGATGGCCGCCTATCGGGTGCGCCGCGACTCCACCCGCAAGCTCGAACTCAACGGCCAGTTGACCGAGTGGCCGGCCGACCAGCTGTTCATCCGCCGGTGCACCACCGTGGTGCGCACCGAGGACCCGAACACCGGCCGGGCGGTCTCGATCCTGTGCGGCCAGGAGTGGGTGGAGTCGACCCACGGCGCCACCAACTACTGGGCCGTCAGCTGAAGTTCACGCGAGATTGGGCTGGAGAAAGGCCTGGGCGAGCCCAGCAACAGTTTCACGACCTCACTCAAATTGAATCGACGCCAAGCTGAGCGCAAATGGCCTTAGCTGTTGTCACCGGTATCTCACGGTGACGTGGGACGCTTGATCTGCGTTGGCTCACCGGATTCCACCAAATGGCGTGTCGCCCGCCTTGGCGAAGCAGTTCGCAGCCATGGCGCTGTAGATGCCGTTCCAGATCGCGCAGGCGAATCAATGGGTATCTCTTATCAAGTTGGTGCCACGTCCTTGCTGCTGCCGCAAACCCAGAGGCTGAGCATGTCAGCCAATGGACTGGAGCCGCGGCACCCTGTTGATAAGTCTCGAGCTGTGCGTCTTTTACGCCTCCAGCATGTGATACCCCCGCTGCAGGCTCTAGTCTGAGGGTGTGACCGCCACCCATGAGCTGCTGCACCTGACACCTGTCTACAAGCAGGTTGAAGGTGGCTGGATTCAGGCTGGCTTGGTGGAACTGCCGGGGGTGATCACTACTGCAGCCTCAAGAGAAGAGGCGCAAGACATGTTGCTGGATGCCCTGCGGGAGTTCCTCCTGTCATTCGGTGACGGCTCGGCAGCTACCACCCCGCCCAACCCAGAAGGCTTGACCCTTACGGTGCACATCGGGCCGGCGTCCGCCGCGTGACAGTGAGCAAGGGGTTGTAGCGCGCTTGAATTTTCGATGTTGCCCAGAGAGCCTGATGCTCAGAACAACTAGCCCACCCTGGTAAGTCCGCCGCACGCTGATTAGCTCGCGCGGATCGGACGGCCGATCCGGATGTCCGTCAGGCAGATCCCGGGATGCTGGGCGTCCAGCCGCAGGATCTTGATCGCGGTGCCACGCAGCATGAAGGTCAGCTCCCCCGACCCCTTCACCGGAAAGCCGCGGAAGGACCCGGTCGCCTCGATGTAGCGGGTGCCGTCGTGCACCGCGAACCGCAGCAGCGACGGCTTGGCCACCTTGTAGCGGAACCTGATGTTCCAGTTCTCCTTGCCCAGCGCCGGCGTCAGTGGCGCGAACACCTGCTGCTTGATGCTGGTGCTGCAGGCCAGCGCCACCGTGCTGCGGGTCTGGAACTGGGCCGGCACCACATGCCCGGCCCGGTCCAGCACGTACATCGGCCGGCGCAGGTCATCGACGCTGACCTCGTGCCCGCTCACCAGCCGGGCCAGGAACGGCGAGGTGCTGTAGCGCCCGTACGTGGTCAGCGACAGCGTGTTGGGCACCATCGTGGTGTAGAGGCTCCACGGCCCCCGGGCGTCGGCCGCCTCGATGCCCTGTTGCAGGTTCGGCACATAAGTCTTTCCGGGCGCGGTGGACCAGCGGCGCGAGACCGGCACCGCCGAGGTGATGAACACCGTCCAGGTGACCAGCAGGAAGACCCCGGTGATCAGCAGGTGCCGTCGGTTCAAGCCGCGCCAGCTGCCGCTGAGCAGGCCGGCCGCCCGGTGCGAGGGCTCGACGCCGGCTGCGACGTTCGGCCGCTCCGGGTCAGGCCCCGGACGCATCAGCACCACCGCCAGCGCCAGCACCGCCAGCACTGCCACGTCTGAGATGTAGCGGAACTCGTTGCCGATCCGGGGCCCGTGCCCGGCCAACCGGGCGGTGGCGATCGAGTACTGCGCGACCAGGAAGATCGGCAGCAGGATCAGCCAGCCGCGCAGCGAACGCCAGCCGAGCCGGCGCAGCCCCAGGACGGCGATCGCCAGCACCGCCAGCTGGGTGATCACCACCCACCACAGCGGGGTGCCGGCGGTGGAGTACGGGCCCAGCGATCTGGTCTGGATCGACCCGCCGAACAGGCTGGGCACCAGCGCGCGGCTCCAGGCCACCCACAGGTACTCCGCCACCTCGGCGTTGGTGTAGCCGGGCTGCCGGCGCACGAACGCGCCGGTCAAGTAGTACACCAGGAAGCTGACCGCCACCACGACCAGCGACAGGTAGCCGACCCAGGCCTGCCGCAGCACCCGCAGCAGCTCGCGCGGGCTGAGCCGCCGGCACACCGCGGCCGGCAGGAACAGCGCCCCGAACAGGCAGCCGAACAGCGTCCGCTCGTAGAACATCAGCCCGGCCAGCAGCCAGAAGCCGGCCAGCAGCCCCCAGAGCACCTTGCGCCGGCCGCTGTCGGAGAGGTAGCAGCGCACCAGCGACGCGCAGCTCAGCACGCTGGTCAGCGTGCAGGCCGTCACCCCCGAGCCGCCGGCCCACCACTGGCCGGTGGGCAGCCACATCGCGGTCGCGCCGGCCATCGAGGCGAACACCAGGTGCAGCGGGCTGGGCGGAAAGAGGTTGCGCAGGATGCGGTACACCGTGAAGGCGGTCAGGCCGATGCCGATCGCGACCAGCGCGGCCGCGACCTGGTAGTTCATCGGGAAGGCCCGGATCAGCAGCCAGTTGACCAGCCGGTTGCCGGGCTGCGGGTGCCCGAACACGGTCAGCTCCAGGTACGCCCTGGACAGCGGGTTCATCTGGGCCAGCTCCAGGTTCTGGAAGTCGTCCAGGAACCAGCTGCCCACACTCATGAACCGGTACAGCAGGGCCGCCTGCAGCAGGGCCAGCGCGATCGCCAGCCGGTCCAGCAGCCGATGGGGGTTCGTGGCGACGGGTTGGGAGCCGCGCTCCTCGGTGATAACTGCCTGACTCGCCACGAAGGCCAGTATGGCATTGCGGGGCCCACCGGCCGGGCAGGTGCGGCGTGGGTCGGGTCGGGCCGGGCGGACCGTTAAACTGCGCTGCGCGGGCCGTCGGTACCCGCCTGGCCAGCTAGGAGAGAGCGGTCCATGTCAGAGCTCACGACCTCGACAGAGTCGACCCCCGAACGCCTGATCTCGGAGAAGGCGGCGGCTGCCGAACCGACAGCGGCCGAGGTCGCGGCCGAGACCGCGACAGCCCCGCACACCCCAGCGGCGCACGCGGCGCCAGAACCGGCCGCGGCCGCCTCGGAGACCGCGATCGAGGCCCCGCCCCCGGTGGCCGCCGTCGACCACTACTCCAAGTCGGCCAACGACGAGGTGTGGTTCAACGCCCACTACGAGCAGGCCGCCGAGCAGGTCCTGGAGTTCTTCGCCGGCGACGGCATCTCGCTGGAGGGCAAGACGGTCGCCGACATCGGCTGCGGTGACGGCATCATCGACCTCGGCGTCGCGCTGAAGGCCAAGCCGGACCGGCTGGTGGGCTTCGACATCCTGACCCACGACATCGAGGAGCTGCGCGAGCGGGCCGCCAAGTACGCCGGCCTGGAGAAGCTGCCCGACAACCTGTACTTCTGCATGAGCGAGACCACCCGGTTGCCGGCCGAGGACGACGAGTTCGACTACGTGATCAGCTGGTCGGCCTTCGAGCACATCGAGGACCCGGTCGCGATCCTGCACGAGATCCGCCGGGTGCTGCGCCCGCACGGCGTGCTGTTCATCCAGCTGTGGCCGTTCTACCACTCCGCGCACGGCACCCACCTCGTCGACTGGTTCCCCGAGGGCTTCGCGCAGTTCAGGTTCAGCCACCACGAGATCGTGCGCCGGCTGCGCTCCGGCGGCGAGCAGCAGATGGCCAGCGACATGCTCGAGGCCTACCGCACCCTGAACGGCATCACCGCCGACGGCCTGCAGGACGCCCTGCGCCAGGCCGGCTTCCGCGTCGTCAAGGTCGCGCTGCAAGCTGACGCGGTGCACATCCCGGCCGAGGCCTCACACCTGCCGCTGTCCCAGGTCGCGATCAGCGGCATCAAGCTGCTGGCGATCGCCGACGAGGAGTGGGCCAAGTCGGCGCCCCAGTTCATCAACGCGCCCCAGCCCGCCATCGTGCTCCAGCCCGACACCGACCCGTCCGAGTCCGACCCGTCCGAGTCCGACGAGTCCGGCGCCGATCAGGACGAGCCGGCAGCCGAGCCCGGACACGCCGAGCCGACCGAGCAGCCGGACGAGGAAGCCGAGCCCGAGTCGGGCTCACCCAGCTAGCGAAGGCGCCAGCCCTGCCCGCATCGATGGCATTTCTGGCTGTGCTCAACAGCAGTGGACAAGTTTTCCTAGGTGCGCCACAATTGTGGCCATGAGTACTGAGTCGCTCCGTACGGTCCGGGATCACTTGAGCGAGATGGTCGACCGGGTCGAGCACCATCACGAGCGGTTGGTGGTGACTCGCAACGGCCGGCCTGCTGCGGTGTTGATCAGTCCGGATGACCTGGCTCAGCTGGAAGAGACGATCGATGTGCTGAGTGACCCTGACGCGCTGGCGGACATCCGCGAGGCGGACGCTGCCTATGCGCGTGGCGACGTGGTGCGTGGCGTCGATGCGGTTCGCGGATTGCGCGGGTGAGCGACCAGCAACCGTACGAGCTGGTGGTCGCCCCGCCTGCCCAGCGAGCTATCGCCGACAAGTTGCCTGAAGCCGCGGCGGTCGCCGTGATCGACTTTCTGACAACTGCGCTGATCGAGAACCCACAGCGAGTAGGCAAACAACTCCGGGACGATCTGGCGGGCATCTGGTCCGCGCGACGAGGAACCTACCGCGTGCTATATCGAATCAACGATGACCTACGCGAAGTCATCGTGCTACGAATCGAGCGTCGAAGCGATGCTTACCGCGCAAGGTAGGCGCACGATCGAAGGATGTCTGCGCGGATCGGCGCAGCGTTCAGGTGGCTGAGCGGCGACCGCCGTAGGAGGCGATCAACGCGTCGCCACGATCCTCGCTGAGTGTTGGCTTGGACGCGTGGCGAAAGTACCTTTCGCGTTATGGAAATCATCAATATCGGTAAGGCGGACGGCTTGCCGCCGGTGGAGTGGGACGGCATCGTCGAGAAACTGGACGCGGGCTCGGCGCCGGCTCCGGACGGGATCAATGCGCGCACGACGTGGTTGGCCACCGTCAACGAGGACGGCAGCCCGCATGTGACCGCTGTCGGTGCGATGTGGCTGGACGGCAGGTTCTGGTTCCAGACAGGTACCGGTACGCGCAAGGGGCGCAATGTGGCTCGTGACCCGCGGTGTTCGGTCGCGGTGTCGATTCGCGATGCCGATGTGGTGTTCGAGGGTGACGCGACGCGGGTGAGCGACCCTGCCGCCCTGGCACGCATCGCCAGGGCTTGGGCTGACAGCGGCTGGCCGGCGAAGCCCGACGAGAGCGGCTCGGGGATCACAGCTCCGTTCAACGCACCGTCGCAGGGGCCACCGCCGTGGAACGTCTACCGGATCGAGCCCCGTTCAGCGACGGTGGCCTTGTCATCCGACCCGGGAGGTTTGACCCGGTTCCGATTCTGAGCCGGCCAGTCGCTCAGGCGTCCCGGGTTCTGTCCAGCCGTTCGGGGAGTCGCTGGAAGCCCGCTGACTGGTAGGTGGCGACGGCGCCAGCACGCGCGCTCGGGGTGCAGACGAGCGCACTCGACGAACCCAGCCTCTGGAGTTCGGCCGCCGCGGCAATGCAGATCGCCCGGCCGTAGCCGCGCCCGCAATGTTCGGCGTGGACGCCCATCGGCTCGATCAGCCCCGGCTTCCCCGGACCGGCCGACCACACTGTCACCGTCGCTACCGCGACGCCCGCGTCGTCGTGCGCGAGCAGGCACCGTGCGTCGGTGAACGGCGAACCGGCCGCCATCGCCTGCCATCGCTCCTCGGTGAACCGCGTACTGCCGAATGCCGACCGGTGGACGGCTGTGAATTCGGACGCCTGCTCCGGCCCGATCACCACGATCGGCAGATCGGTTTCTTCCACCGGCCCGGTTAGGTCGCGGCGCAGCGGCGTCCACGGCTCGCCGGCGCTCCAGCCGACCTCGGACAGCAGATCGTGGACTCTGGCGCCGTTCGGAGTCTCGACGGACACCCTTCCTGCCGGTAGGACGCCACGCTCCGGATCGGAGGAGTCCGCGACCACCTGGTGAGCCAACTCCTCCTCGCGCCAGACCTCAGGCGCGACCGTCATCCGCAGCAGCTCAGGACCGTCCAGCAATCCGATGGCGAGAATCTGTCCGCCTCGGCTCCAGGTCCGCACCGCCGCGGCCGTCGCCTCCGCGCCGAACCGCCAGAACCAGCCCAGGTCACCCGGATGCAGCTGCAGCGGCGATGCGTCGTGCTGCCAGTCTCGAAGGGCGCGCACGACGTCGTCGAGCTGACCGGCTTGCGGGGTGCCCAGCTCGATCGCCACGCTTGCGATCAAACACTGTCACGCTCGCGGCGTGCACCCGAATTGTTCGGTGAGGACACCCGACCATCGTGCCGCCGTCGAACGTTCGAACCCCTGACCGCTCAGGTGGCTGAGCGGCGACCGCCGTAGGAGGCGATCAACGCGTCGGCCACGATGCTCGCGTCAGCCTCGGACACCTCCGCCGGGTATTCGGGCAGCAGGTCGTCCCAGATCGTCAACCACGACCCGTACAGCTGGGCCTGACCCTCGGGCCTGGCGAAGAACCAGACATGCAGGTGCGCGCCGCCATCGCCGATCCGATAGACATGGGCCCGCGATACGTTCGCCAGCGCTTGGATGTGGCGGGCGAGATGGGTGCTCAACACGCCCAGTTCGGCGGCCAGCTCATCGGTCAGGTCGATTAAGTCGTAGTGCTCGCGCGGCTGCAGCATCAGAACCAGCGGCGTGCCGGCTCCACTGATGCGGGTCAACCGCCAGCGGTCGTCGAGCCAGATCCCCTCGTCGGGGCGGGTGCACGCGTCGCACTCGGCCGGATCCTCCCCCTCTCGGGCAGGCTCTGGCAGCACCGGTGGGCGTAGCGGCGCGATGCGCAGCCCGGCCTCTTCGAAGGGACTGATGTCCCAGCCCGTCATGCGTGAGAGCGGAAGCCGGCGCTCGCTGTCCGCGGCTGCGATCGCGTGGTCGTAGAATTGCTGAGGACTTAGGGCCATGACCGAAGATTAGATGGTGACGCTCTTGGATCGCGGCCTGGCTCCAGTGCGGTGGGTTTACCAACCTCAGGCGGCATCCTGTAACGCCGCCAAATGAACTACGGCCTATACGGGCCTGCCAAGGCCCCGGAACAACCGTCACCTAACGAACTCAAGTCTAATCTGGCGCCCGCCAGGCATTTACACCGTGGCGTTTGTTGAACGCCGCGGGCGGCTAGCACCTGCGCATGTGCCTAATCTCGGATCGGAAGGATCGGAGGACCATCGACATGTTGCCGGTGGCAGAGTCCAAGTCAGCGAAGACAATTTCCCTTCCAACCGCCTTGAGCCCCGCGCGGCGGAGCGGAGAAGACGCGCAAAAGTTGATGGCTCACACGTACTACGGACTGCGATATGGGATTGGCATTGCCGCATTCTTCCTTCCCCTCGGCACTCGCGTAGGTCAGCAGCATCTGACGGGTCATTCCCTTCCGCAATCGATCAGCGGTTACTACCACACCGGCATGCGCAACTACTTCGTCGCCACTCTCGTCCTCATCGCCGGGTTCCTGATGATGTACCAGGGCTTCAATCAGTTGGAGAATTGGCTCTTGAACCTTGCAGGTTTGGCCACCGTTGGAATGGCTTTCTTCCCGACCGGGTGTGACAGCGGCGCGACCCAATGCGCGACATATAGCGCACCTGCCGTACATGGAATATGCGCTATTATCGCGTTCGGCAGTATTGGTGTAGTTGCGGTATTTTTAGGAAGTAGCAATTTGGATCTATTAAAGGACCCAAAACAGGTAAAACGGTATCGCATAACATACACAGCTCTCGGTGCGGCGATGATCATTCTTCCGCTCGTGACAGCAGGGCTAGCGGCCCTAGACGTCGCTTCTTTGTATTGGATCGAACTTGTTGCGATGTGGGTCTTTGTCGCGTACTGGGCCGTCAAGACGATCGAGTTCAGATCGACCCACGCTGAGACCAGAGCTATCGAGGGGACTCTGCCCGGACCCCAACACGCATGACGTTGCGTCTAAGCGGCTTGAGACCGAGGCCCCCACGCCCCGCGCAGCGGAAACGTTGTGACGCGGCAATCGGTGTCTCTGTGAACCGTGGTCGCCATCGCCACTGACCGTGGCTAGGTAGGCGAAAGGAACGCCCGTGGCCCACGTTGGAACGCTGGGGTGGTCGCGGAATACCGGTGGCCGACTCAGCGCCCGAGATCGCACTGAATTGGTGGGGCTTGCAGCAAAGACCGTGGTTGCGGACGGCCCGAACTTTCTTGCGTATCGGCTTGGACTTCAGCGTCGATTTCCAGAAGCGAAGGGCCTTGCAAGACTGAGCGCACCTGTTACCCCTGCTGCAAGGCATGCTCGCTCGTCACTATGCGAGATCGCGCCGCCATACATGGTCAATCACAGTCTGCGCACGTATTGGTTCAGTCGCCTGCTGGCTGACGATTCCAGGATTTTGCTCGACGATGAGAACGATGAGCTTCTCTACCTCGCCAGCCTCGCCCATGACGTTGGGCTGTTCTTGCCTTGCTCACCGGGGACCAGCAACGCGAGCTGTTTCTCGATCCGCGGCGCGGAGTGGGCATCGGAAATTGCGCGGCAAGCGGGATGGAAGGCGGGACGGCGGAACTGTCTTGAGGAAACGATCACGCTTAATCTCAACGGTCGTGTTCCCGCGCATTTGGGCGTGGAGGCCCACCTGATGATGCGCGGGGTCCTTCTTGACGTCACTGGCATGTACGCCTGGCGCGTCAATCCCATAGATGTAGAGGAAGTATTCGCTTTGACGCCGTTGCTTGATCAGCGTCAACGGCTGTGGCCGTTGTTCCGTGACGAGGCTCGGCGTCATCCCAAATGTCGGGGACACTTCGCGGTGTGCTGGCTCGGCTTCGGCTTCTTAATGCGACATAGTCCGTGGTAGGCGATCCTCGCTGACCAACGCCTCTGCTCAGCAGTTGCCGGATCCAAGGCAACACTGCTCGTGAGTCGAGAGAGCGAAAGCATGTCACCGCTGGTCAAGAGGGAATACAACATTTGTGAGCCGCAAGCCGAACCCGTTGAGCAAGCCAGCCGGGCGGCCGAGGGCTAGAGCCGGCGGTGGACCTGGTCGATCCCCTTGCGCACCAGGGCCTGCCGCTTGGAGTTCGGCGGCACCAGCTTCACCCGAATGTCGGGACGGGCCAGGAACCAGTCGACCGCGAAGTCGATGCCCTTCTTGACCGGCGAGCCCGACCCACCGGACCCAAAGCCGGCCCCGGCGAGGAAGGCGTAGTCCTGCTCACCGCGAATCGCCACCACCCGGCAGGCCGGCCGGCTGGTGACCTCGTGCAGCACCTCCAGCACGTCTGAGGCGACCCGTGACCACGTGAACTCGCTGCCCTTGCTCAGGATCTGGTCGACCACCTTCTGCCCGGCCGCCGGGTCGTCCAACAACGCACGAGCAGTGCCGGCAGCCCCCGCGGGGTCGAAGTCCGCGATCACCGGGATGTCCTCGGGCAGCACCTCGGCCAGCGAGCCCTGCCGGGTCGACAGGCACGGCACGCCGTAGTGCGCGGCCTCGAACGGAACCAGCCCGAAGCCCTCCGAGATCGTCGGGTACAGCACCAGCCCGGCGTTCTGGTACAGCCAGACCTTCTCGGCCTCGCTGATCATCCCCAGGTTCACCACGAACTCGGCGAGTTCGGGGTGCTCCAGCAAGAAGCGGGCCTCGGCGGCCAGCGACGAGCCGTCCGGTGGCTGGGCGCCGGCCAGCACCAGCGAGCCACGCCAGCCCTGCTTGTGCAGTTCGGCCAGCACCGCCAAGGCGAACAGCCGGTTCTTGTGCAGGTAGGAGACCCCCAGGCACAGGATGAAGCCGGTCTCGGCCGACTCGGTGCCCGGCGGGCGGATCGAGTCCGTCTGCACCAGCGCGGTGTGCTCGGTGCCGCAGTAGATGACCTTGTTCGGCTTGTCCTCCGGCAGCAGCCCCTCGGCACGGGCCGCCTCGCGGGAGTGCTCGCTGAGGTAGGTCAGGCCGTCGACCACGTAGGCCGAGAGCTTGGCCAGGTCGCGGTAGGCCCGCCAGCTGTGGTCGCGGCTGAAGTACGCGGCGTCGTGGTAGGCGATCAGGTCCAGCTGGTTGACCACCACCCGGTCACCGATGCTGCGCAGCCACTCCAGCTCGTCGGCGTCGCGCACCTGGTAGGGCCGGTAGGCCACGTGCGCCTTCTCGCCCAACTGCGGCGTGAGGTTCATCGTCCGCCGGATCTCGACCTTGGCGTTATTACCGAAGGCGTTCCAGACGTAGTCCGGCACCTGCATCGGGGTGTAGACCAGCACCTGGTACACGTCCGGACGCTGGGCCAGCGCGCGAACCGTCTCGACCACGACCACCTGGGTGCCGGCCGGCAGCGGGCCCAGGCACATCCCGTCGACCGCGATCACCAGCCCCTGCAACGAGCGCCGGGCAGCCAGCAGCGAAGCCGCCAGCGGCGAGTAGTCATCCATCGACGACCGGCGCACCCACGGGCCGTAATAGGGATAGCGGCGCTGGATAATCTGCTCGTGCTCGTGCTTGCGCTTCTCGATCTCCGGCGAGCGCCCGAAGCTCGAACCGCCCTTGTGGAACACGAAGACGTCATCGGCCACCACGTGCTCGAAGCCGGCGGCCAGCGCGCGCTGGCTGAAGTCCACCTCTTCGCCGTAGCCCGGATTGAACGCCGGGTCGAACGCGCCGACCACGTCCAGCGCGCTGCGCTTGACGTAGGTGCAGTGCCCGATCGCGGTCGGGATCCGCGGCCGCAGCCTGGGCGAGCCGGCCGCCACCCGGCGAGCGGCCTCGTCCACCGACAGCCCGCCCGGCACGTCGTCGGTCGCGACGTTGCGCTTGGGCACCGAGACGATCGTGCCGTGATTGGTCAGCGCCGTCACGGTGGCCACCGTCGAGGAGGAGAAGGCCGCCTCGCGCATCCGCTGCAACCACTCCGGGCCGACGATCACATCGCTGTTGAGGATCACGATGTCACTGCGGCCGGCCGCGACGAACGCGTCGTTCATGGTGAGCAGGAAGCCCTTGTTCGAGACCTGCTCCAGCACCACCACGTCGTGCGCCGGCGCGGCGGCGTCGAAGACCTCCTTCAGCACTGCGAACGGGCGCCGGTCCCAGCCGCGGTCGTCCACCACCAGCAGCGGCACGTCGGCCGGGGTGTTGCGGAAGAAGGCCTCGTAGCAGCGCACCACGTCGTCGTAGGAGTTGAAGACCGGGACGATCACCACCGGCTGGTCGTTGACCGGAAGCAGGCTGGCCGCCTCGGCCGGGGTGCGTGCTTGGAACAGGCTCATCGCGGAAAGTTCCTTCTCTTGACGGTCAGGCGCTCGGCAGTCAGGCGCTGGGCGGTCATTCGATCTCGATCTTCGGGCTCAGGGCCAGCACACCCGGGTCGTTGGCGCTGTTCTCCACCTGGAAGGACATCGCCCGGTCGATGCGGTGGTAGTCCGGGCCGGTCTTGGGATGCACCGCCAGCGTCACGAAGTACTGGCCCTCGGCGACCGGTAACTGGTCGAAGCGGAACCGGACGGTGCGGGTGCCGGTGATCGGGGCGACCGCGACGTTCTGCAGCACCGTGTTGGTGCCGTAGATCAGCAGCCCGGAGGCATCGGTCAGCGCCACCCCGGCGGCCCAGTCGGTGACCGCGGCGGCGCCGGCCTCGGCGCTGATGTCGAACTCCACCGCGACGCTGGACCCGACCGGGTAGGTTGCCAGCCGGTTGCCGGCGGCGTCGACGGTGCGCGGGTCCGAGATCGTCAGCAGGTGGTTGCGGGCGGCCTGCTCGACGTGGTCCCGCTCGGAGTTGGCCTCGCGGAAGTGCCGGACCGCCTCGCCCGGTGAGCCGTCGACCACCACAGAGCCCGCGTTGAGCAGCACCACCCGGTCACACATCTGCCGGACCTGCTCCAGGCTGTGGGTCACCAGAATGATGGTGCGGCCGTCCTGCTGAAACTGCTTGATGCGGTCCAGGCACTTGCGCTGGAACGGCTCGTCGCCCACCGCGAGCACCTCGTCGACCAGCAGGATCTCGGGGTCGACGTGGATCGCCACCGCGAAGGCCAGCCGGACGTACATGCCGGAGGAGTAGAACTTCACCTGGGTGTCGATGAACGGCTCGATACCGGAGAAGTCGACGATCGAGTCGAAGTACTGGTCGGTCTGCACCCGGGTCAGGCCCAGGATCGAGGCGTTGAGGTAGACGTTCTCGCGGCCGGTCAGGTCACCGTGAAAGCCGGCCCCGAGTTCGAGCAGCGCCGCGAGCCGGCCGCGCCGCTCGACGAAGCCGTCCGAGGGCGTCAGGATGCCGCCGATGATCTTGAGCAGGGTGCTCTTGCCCGATCCGTTGCCGCCGATCAGGCCGAGCGTCTGGCCCGAGCCGATCTCGAGGTCGACGTGGCGCAGCGCCCAGAACTCCTCGATGTTCGCGCGCGACCGGCGGGCGTTGACCAGCCGCTCCTTCAGCGATTTGTCTTTGCGGATCACGAATTTCTTCGAGACGTCGGTGACCCGGATGACGGGAGCGCCGGTCACGGGATCAGAGCTCCTGCGCGAAGTTGCCTTGAGCCTTGGCGAAGATTCGCTGGGCCAGCCACAGGAAGACCAGACCGGCCAGCAGCATGATGCCCAGCCGGCCGTAGATGTTGCCGTCAAACTCGAACTCGGTGCCGTCGCCCTGCGGCCAGAAGAACGCCTGGAAGCTGAACACCACCGGCGCCATCGGGTTCATCAGGTACAGCGTGTAGAGCGTCGAGGGCAGCTCGCCGCTGACCCGGCGGACGTTGTAGATGATCGGCGTGATCCAGAACCACAGCATCAGCACCACGGTGATCAGGTGCTGCACGTCACGCAGGTAGACGTTCGCCGCGGCCAGCAGCAGGCCCAGCGCGGTGGCGAAGACGACCAGCACCACCAGCCCCAGCAGCGGCAACGGCAGCTCGCTCGGATCGGGCCACTTGCCCGTGTTCAGGCCGGCGATCACCACCGCCCCGAACAGGATCACCAGCTGGAACAGGAAGTTCACCAGCGCGGCGCCGGTCGCGGCCAGCGGGAACAGCTCGCGCGGGAAGTAGACCTTCTTCACCAGGCCGGAGTTGAAGACGATCGAGGTGGTGGCGGTGCTCAGGATCTCGGAGAACAGCGTCCAGACCGCCAGGCCGCAGAAGATGTAGACGCCGTAGGCGGGAATCGCGCCGGCGCCGAGGAACTTGCCGATCACCAGCCAGTAGACGAACAGCTGCACCAGCGGCAGCAACAGGCTCCAGACGAAGCCGAGCACCGAGTCCTTGTACTTGACCTTGAGCTCTTTGCGGATCAGGTTGCCGAGCAGCTCGCGGTACTGCCAGATTTCGCGCAGCGTGTCACCGAAGCCCCGGAAGAAGCTGCCGGGTGCGTTGATCCGCTGGAGCGGGTGATCCGACGCCCCCGCCCCCGCGGTCATCCGCTCCGGCAGCTTCGTTCCGGCTGCGGTCATGGTCCTCATTCTGATCGTCGGGAAGCGCTCTCACCCGGCTCACCGGGCTGGCTGCCAACAGCACATGTTACCGACCATCCGCCGATGGTCGGTCCCAGCGCGCCTGAGCTCAGGCGGATTGCTGCCCGGACGGCTCAGTCATCCGGCCGGTTTCAGTTGTCCGGGTTGTCGACGTTGCCCCGCCACGCGCCGTCCTCGTGGCCCTTGCCCTCGATGTAGGACTTGAACCGCTCGAGGTCGGCCTTGACCTGGTGGTCATCGACGCCGACCAGCGCGCCGGCCTTCTCCACGATGCCTTCGGTCTCCCAATCGATCTGGACGGTGACCCGGCTCTCACCCTCGCCCAGCCGGTGGAAGGTGACCACCCCGGCGTGGGTGGTGCCGTCGGTGCTCTTCCACGCCACCCGCTCGTCGGGGTGCTGCTCGGTGATCTCGGTGTCGAACTCGCGGGTCACGCCGCCGATCTTGGTCACCCAGTGGGTGTGGGTGTCATTGAGCTGGGTGATGGATTCCACGCCGCCCATGAAGTGCGGAAAGGATTCGAACTGCGTCCACTGGTTGTACGCGGTCCGCACCGGCACCGACACGTCGATGGACTTCGTCACGCTAGGCATATCTGGCCCCTTTCGAGTACGGGTCCCCTGTGGTTTCAGGGCCCCAGCCACCCGGACGGCCGACCAGCGGCCGATCAGCCACCAGCAGCGACCAGCCGGGAGGCACCTATGCCACCTTACTGAAAGCCACCGGAGGCCGCCCGAACCCACCCAAGCCGCACGCGTTGGTCCAGCGCCTGGGGCGCTGCCATGCTCGGTGGATGACTGACGCGCTGGTGATCGGCGGCTCGAGCCGGATCGGGGCCGCGATCGGCCGGACGCTGGCCGCCCTCGGCCAGCACGTCACCCTGTGGGGACGGGACCCGGGCCGGCTCGACCTGGCCGCCGAGCAGATCAGGGCGGCCGGTGGCCGGGCCGGCAGCAGGGTGGTCGACGTCCGCGACCGCGCGGCGCTGGGCGAGGCCGCCGAGCAGGTGCTGGCCGGCTCCCGGCTGGCGGCGGTGGTGTGGGCCGCCGGGCTGTTCGACTGGGCCGACGCCGACCAGGCTGAACCGGACACCTGGGATCAGCTCTTCGACGTCAACCTGGTCGCGGCCGCGACGGCGACCAGGCTGCTGCTGCCGGCGCTGCTGGCCGGCGCCCCCAGCTCGCTGATCTACCTCGGCTCGGGCGCGTCCCGGCAGGCGTTCGCCCACAATGCCGCCTATGTGGCCAGCAAGCACGGGCTGGCCGGGCTGGCCGGCGGGGTCTGGCTCGACGTCCGCGACCGCGGGGTCAAGGTGAGCCTGATCGCTCCGGGCCTGGTCGCGGCCGGCGCCGGCCTGCGCTCACCACAGGGCCAGTCGAACCCGGAGCAACTGCTGCAGCCCGAGGACGTCGCGGCGGCGGTCGGATTCGTGGTGACCTTTCCCGACCGGGGCTGCCCCACCGAGATCAGGCTGGAACCGCAGCGCGGCTGAGGCGCCCAGCCCCGGACGTCCAGCCCCCGGAGCCCCGGACGTCCAGCCGGGCCGTCCTGCTCAGAGCCGGGACAGGTCCGCCTCGACCATCGCCGTGACGATGGCGGCGAAGTCCAAGGTCGGCGACCAGCCCAGCACCGTCCGGGCCTTGGTGGCATCGCCGCGCTGCTCGGCGGCGTCCACCGGCCGCACGAACGACGGGTCCACCCGCACCCTGGATTGCCAGTCGGCGACGCCGGCCGCCTCGAAGGCCGCCGCCACGAAGTCGGCCACCGTGTGCGACTCGCCGGTGGCGATCACGTAGTCATCGGGCTGCTCGTGGCGCACCGCCCGCACCATCGCCTCGACGTAGTCCGGGGCCCAGCCCCAGTCCCGCCGGACGTCCAGGCTGCCCAAAGAGAGGCTGTCCTGCTGACCGGCCGCGATCCGGGCGGCGGCGGCGGTGATCTTGCGGGTCACGAAGGTCTCGGGCCGGCGCGGGGACTCGTGGTTGTAGAGGATCACCGCGCTGGCGGCCAGCCCCCGGCTGCGAAAGATCGAGGTCATCTGATGGGCGTAGGCCTTCGCCGCGCCGTACGGGGTGCCCGGCCGCAGCGGGGTCAGCTCGTTCTGCGGCGCCTGCTCGGGGTTGCCGAAGATCTCCGCGCTCGAGGCCTGCAACACCCGCACCGGACGCCCGACCTGCTCCTGCAACCGCCAGCAGGCCTCCAGCACCGCCACCGCGCCCAGGCCCGACACCTGCCCGGTCAGCACCGGCTGCTGCCAGGAGAAGGCCACCGAGCTGATGCCGCCGAGGTTGTAGACCTCGTCCGGCTCCAGCTCGGCGATCAGGCCCCGGATCCGGTCGCCGTCGGTCAGGTCGCCTTCGTGCAGCACCGCGCCTGGGCAGCGCTCGGTCAGCGCGCCGGCCTGCTCGTCGTGGCCGTGCACCAGTCCGTGTACGGCCACGCCCTCAGCCAGCAGCCGCTCGGTGAGGTAACCGCCGTCCTGGCCGGTGATGCCGGTGACGAAGGCCGTCGGTCCGCTTTCGGGCCTCACTTGCCTGCCAGTGCTCGCTGCTCGGCCAGGTCGGAGTCGACCATCATCTCCACCAGTTGCTGAAAGCTGACCGTGGGCTGCCAGCCCAGCCGCTGGTGGGCCTTTCTCGGATCGCCGATCAGCAAGTCCACCTCGGCCGGCCGGAAGAACCGCGGGTCCTGCAGGACGTAACCCTCCCAGTCGGTGATCCCGGCCCGCCGGAAGGCGATGCTGAGGAACTCCCGGATCGAGTGGGTCTCACCGGTGGCCACCACGTAGTCATCGGCGTCGTCCTGCTGCAGCATCCGCCACATCGCCTCGACGTAGTCGCCGGCGAAGCCCCAGTCCCGCTTGGCCTCGATGTTGCCCAGCGAGATGTCCTTGTCCAGGCCCAGCGCGATCCGGGCCACCGCCATGCTGATCTTGCGGGTCACGAACTCCGGGCCGCGCCGCGGCGACTCGTGGTTGAACAGGATGCCGGAGGAGGCGTGCATGCCGTAGGACTCGCGGTAGTTGATGGTCATGTAGTGGCCGAACACCTTGGCCACCCCGTACGGCGAGCGCGGCCACAGCAGCGTCGACTCGCGCTGCGGGACCTCCTGGACCTTGCCGAACATCTCCGAACTCGAAGCCTGGTAGAAGCGCACCTTGGAGATGTCGTCACCGGCGTAGAGCCGGGTCGCCTCCAGCATGTTCAGCACGCCCATGCCGGTGACGTCGGAGGTCAGCCGGGCGTTCTCCCACGAGTAGGCCACGAACGAGATCGCGCCAAGGTTGTAGACCTCGTCCGGCCGGGCCTGGGCGTAGGCGCGGATCAGACTGGACAGGTCGGTCAGGTCCCCGGTCAGCAACTGGACGCCGGGCACTTCCTGCTCGACCAGGGCCCGCTTGGGGTTGTTCTGGCCGCGGATCAGCCCGAACACCTCATAGCCCTTGGCCAGCAGCAACTCGGCCAGGTACAACCCGTCCTGCCCGGTGATTCCGGTAATCAGCGCGCGGGGCATGTGCGACCTTTCACGTTGGCAGTCAGAGGGCAGTCAGGCTGGCGAACCGGCGCACCCCGCGGCCGCGAAGCGCGTGGGTCAGGGTACCCGGCAGCTGCCCGCCGACCGCTCAAGCCCAGCGGCCGCGCGCGAGCCCAGTAATCGCGCTCAGCTCAGTGGTCGCGCTCAAGCCCAGTAGTCGCGCTCAGCTCAGTAGTCGCGCCCGACGCCCACCGTGTCCTTGCCGTCGTGGTTCCAGTCACCGGCCAACGGTCGGTCACCGGCCAGGCCGTAGCGGGTACGGGCCGCCACCGGGCCGCCGAGGACGTTGACCATCGAGAACAGGTTGCCCTGGTACCCCCCGTAGCTGTCCGAGCCGTTGCCGTCCCAGTCACCGGCGACCGGGACGGTGCCGGCCAGGCCGAACTGGTAGCGCAGCCGGGGCGAGCCCGGCGCCAGGGTGTTGACCAGGTAGAAGGTCGTGGTCTTGGGGTCATACACCCCGGGGGTGGCGGCCTTGTTGCCGTTCCAGTCACCGGCCACCGGGATCGCGCCGGCGCCGCCGAGCAGCACCTGGGTCAGCGGGCTGCTCGACGTCCGGTTGTTGGTGTTGAGCAGGTAGAACATCGAGTTCGAGGGCCGATAGACCCCGACCGTGTCGGTGCCGTTGCCGTCCCAGTCACCGCAGACCGGCCGGTCACCGGGAGCGCCGAGGCGCACCTGGTGCAGCGTCGCGTCGGCGGCGAAGGAGTCGCGGTAGTAGAAGGTCGCGGTGGACGAGCGGTACACCCCGCCGCTGTCGGTGCCGTCGCCGTTGAAGTCGCACGCGAACGGCTGGTCGCCCTTGATGCCGAAGGCACGCGCGACCGCGGTCGTCGGGCTGCTCAGGGAGTTGGTCACATACATCGTCGGAGCGGTCAGCGGCTTGGCCACCTTGAACCAGTCCGACTTCAGGCCGAGGGTGGTGCGGAACTGGTTGCCGGTGACGGTGACCGAACGCGAGCTGCCCTTGATCACCGCTGAGAGCACCCGGCCGCCGTCTGCGCCGAGGCCGTTGCCGGTGGTGCTGATCGACTGCAGGGTGCCCACCCCGAAGGCGTTGCCGATGGTGGTGGCCGGGATGCTGATGGACCAGTTGTGGTTGGGCGAGACCGTGTCACCGAGGTCCTGCACGGCCGGGAAGGTGCCGCCGGCGGTCCAGCCACCGGTCGAGGCGCTGAACTCGGCCGACATGACCGCTCCGCTGGAGTTGGTGAGCACCTTGCCTGCCGTGCTGGAGATGGCGGTGTTGGTGCGGGGATCCTCGATCAGGACGCCGTCGAGCGCCGCGCCGCCGTAGACCTGGCAGCTTTCGGTGTCACAGGTCCGAGCCCAGCTGTACCGGTTCTGCGCGGCCGAGTAGGACCGGGCCGCGACCGCCTGGGCCTGCAGCGCGGCCATGCCCTTGCCGCCGGCCGCATCGCCCCAGTACGCCGGCGACTCCCGCGGCACCACTCCGCGCAGGTAGTCGTCCATGGCGACCAGGTTGACCAACCGGCTCGCGCCGCCGCCATAGGTCAGCGACAGCGAGCCCCGGTAGGTCCGGGTGGAGCTGCCGGAGCAGATGCTGAGCATCGAGGACAGCGAGCTCGGCGGCACCGAGGACCGGATCGCGCCCGAGGTGACCGGCCGGGTGGCCGACCACGGCTTGCCGCAGCCGGGGCTGGTGGCCAGCTGGTAGGAGTTCGTCGAGACGTAGCGCAGCAACGCCGCGCCGCCGGCCGGGATCGCCACGCCGCCGGCGGTGAAGGCGCTGCCGGAGGTGACCACCACCTGGTTCTTGCCGATGAAGGCGCTCAGGTCGACGCTGAGGGTGCCCAGGCTGCGGGTGGCCAGGGTCGCGCCCCGGTAGAAGTGCCCCAGGATCTGGGTGTGCGTCCAGCTGTAGTTGGTGGCGTAGCCGAAGGCGCCCCACTGGCCCATCCCCCGGCCGTGACCGTGGCCGTGGCCGGTGATGCTGACCTGGCCGTTGGGCCAGGAGGCAGCCGCCGGAGCAGGCGACACGACCGCCAGCGTGGTGCAGGCCAGCACGCCGCCGACCACGGCAGCGACCGCCCGCCTACGTCGTCCGTTTCCGCTGGAAGTGGTCCGGCTGAGAGATCGGGTCCTGAACATCTGCGTCACCTCGGGCGGCCCGGCCCGATAATGATGAGCCGATAAGTCCGGATAGGGGCGGTTGAAACCGCCGGGAGTCAATTTCCTTACGGCTTTACCTATTGGCCGTTACAGAGGCGATCTGAGTGATCCGGAAGGACTCTAACCCCGCCGCGTAGTGCAGCGCACTATCAGAACGGCGGCTATTCAGCTGCTTTTCGGCCTCAAAACTCTAAATATTTCAAGCCTTTTACAACCTTGATAAGTTCCGCGAATTGATCAGGCCGGGAACGGCTCAGCCGGCAGGTAGGCGGCGCGGTCCTCGGCGAACGCGCGCCGCAGCGCCGCCCGCCAGTGCGGCATCGGGCTCAGGCCGGCGTCGCGCCAGACCTGATCCGACAGGACCGAGTAGGCCGGCCGCGGCGCCGGTCGCGGGAACTTGTCGGTGGTGGTGGGCAGCACTCGCGCCGGGTCGGCGCCCAGCTCCTCGAAGACCGCCCGGGCCAGGCCGAACCAGCTGGTCTCGCCCGAGCCGGTGCAGTGATAGAGGCCGGGCGGAGCCGCGCTGCCGGCCAGCTCGACGAGCCCGCGGGCCAGGTCGGCCGACCAGGTGGGTGAGCCGCGCTGGTCATCGACCACCTCGACGGTGTCGCGGGACTGCTCCAGGCGGGCCATCGTCTTGACGAAGTTCGAGCCGATGGCGCCGTACACCCAGGCGGTCCGCACGATGTAGCCGTGCTCGGGGGCCAGCTCGCGGACCGCCAGCTCACCCGCCAGCTTGGTGCGCCCGTACGCCGAACGCGGATCGGGCTCGGCGTGCGCCGGATAGGGCTGCTCGGCCTCGCCGGCGAAGACGTAGTCGGTGGACACCTGCAGCAGCCGCGCGCCGGTGCGGGCCGCGGCGGCGGCCAGCAGCGCCGGGCCGGCGGCGTTCACCGCGAAGGCGCGGTCCTCCTCGCTCTCGGCCTGGTCGACGGCGGTGTAGGCCGCGGCGTTGACGACCAGCTGCGGCTCGAAGTCGGCGAACACCGCCCGCACCGACGCCGAGCTGGTGATGTCCAGCTCCTCGGATCCCAGGGCCAGCAGCTGGGCCGGCTCGACGCCGGCGCCGGCCAGCACCCGGCACAGGTCGCTGCCGAGCTGGCCGCGAGCGCCGGTGACCAGCCAGCGGGACGGCTGCCCGCCGTTCCGGTGCGATCGGGTCACGATCGGTCCGGTCACGTGCGGTCCGGTCACGAGCTGTCCGGGAGGGCGCGCATACGGCCATGCTCGCACACGCCGGGATCGGGTTCGGAGGTGTGTCGAGCCCGGTCTCCGGGCGTGCGCGGCTTCTGAAGTAGCACACAGCTGGCCACCGATAGACTCGCTGACGTGCCCTCCAACAACGACCGACCGCCTGGCGGCCGGCCGTATCCGGCTGATGGCGATTTGCCCCCCGAGCTCGACCCGCGCCGCGGGCGGACCCGGCCGCCGGCCAGGAACACCCAAGCGCAGGGCAACCAGGGCGCCCCATCGCCTAGTGCCGGCGCCCCGTTGCCGCCCGAGCTCGATCCGCGCGGTCGCCAGGCCGGCCGCACTCGGCCCTCGGCAGGCTCGGGACAGCCGCCGACCGGCCGCCCACCGGCAGGCCGTCCAGCGGCAGGCCGTCCAGCGGCCGGACCGGCTGGCCGGCCGAAGTCCGACCTGCTGCACGGCGCCGCGCTGGGCCTGCGGATCGTCCTGACCCTGTGCTCGCTGCTGGTCCTGATCGGCAGCGGCTGGGCCTGGGCGACGTACCGCAACTTCAACGCCGACATCGTCCGGCTCGACGCCATCTCCCCCGAGGGCAGGGCAGCCGACGGCGGCATCGACGGCAAGGCCCAGAACCTGCTGATCGTCGGCAACGACGACCGCGACACCGCCAGCGACGCCGAGCTGGCCAAGCTGGGCACCACCCGCGACGGCGGCAGCTACAACACCGACACCATGATGGTGCTGCACCTTCCCGCCGACGGCAGCAAGGCCACGTTGATCTCGTTCCCGCGCGACTCCTACGTCACCATCCCCGGCCACGGCAAGAACAAGTTGAACGCCGCCTACCCGATCGGCGTCCAGGCCGCCAAGGGCGACAAGGCCGCCGGCGCGCGACTGCTGGTCAAGACCGTCGAGAACCTGACCGGGCTGAGCATCGACCACTTCGTCCAGATCGACCTGCTCGGCTTCTACCGGATCTCCAACGCCATCGGCGGCGTCGAGGTCTGCCTCAACCGCGCGGTGAAGGAAACCAACTCGGGCATCGACCTCAAGGCCGGTCCCCAGATCATCAAGGGCACCCAGGCGCTGGCCTTCGTCCGGCAGCGTTACGGCTTTCCGCAGGGCGACCTGGACCGGATCAAGCGCCAGCAGTACTTCCTGTCGGCGGTCTTTCGAAAGGTCTCCTCAGCCGGCACCCTGCTCAACCCGATGAAGCTGCAGAACCTGCTCAAGGCGGTGTCGACCTCGCTGCAGATGGACCCCGGCCTGGTGCCGCTCAAGCTCGCCCAGCAGATGCAGAACCTGCAGGCCGGCAACTTCTCGTTCACCACCATTCCCACCCAGGGATTCGTCGACGAGAACATCAACGGGACGATCCAGAACACCGTGGCGGTCGACGCGGCCGCGATGCCGGCCTTCATCGACAAGCTGATCGGCGCCGAATCCAACTCCCCCTGGACGAAGGCCAAGCCGGCGGATCCCTCCACGGTCACCGTCCGGGTCATCAACAACACCAACGCCAACGGGCTGGAGACGGCCAACGCCCAGGCGCTGCAGGCGGCCGGCTTCAAGACCGAGATCCCGCCGGCGACTTCTGACGTGGTGGCCAAGACCTCGATCCTCTACGCCCCGGGGCAGGAGGCGGCGGCCAAGGCCCTGCAGGCCCAGGTGCCCGGCGCGGTGCTGGAGCGCACGGCTGACGTCAGCTCGGTGACCCTGGTGCTCGGCAACAATAAGGTCCAGGTCAAGAGCCTGATGCCCGCGCCGGACCCCAAGCCCTCCGCCAGCAGCACGGCCAAGGGGGTCACCCCCTCGCCGGCCGTGACCACGGCGGCCGACGCCGGCTGCATCAACTGATCGCCGCCGTTGCCTTCGATGTCGACAGCAGGCCCTGAGCAGCTCTTCGCCGCGCGGCTGGCCGCCGACCCGGGCGGCCCGCTGGTCACCTTCTACGACGACGCCAGCGGCGAGCGCGCCGAGCTGTCGGCCAAGTCGCTGGCCAACTGGATCGCCAAGACCCACTTCCTGCTGATCGACGAGCTCGGGACGGCGGTCGGTGATCGGGCCTTCGTCCGGCTGCCGGTGCACTGGCTGGCGGCGCCGATCCTGCTGGGCTGCTGGTTTGCCGGCCTCGAGGTGGTCAATGACCCGGCGGCTGCCACGGTGGCCTTCGGCGACGCCGACTCGCTGCTGCAGGCGCTGCCCGGCACCCAGCCGGACCGGCTGGACGGCGCGTTCGCGGTGTCGCTGCTGAGCATGGCCAGGCCTTCGACACCGCCGCCGGGAATGGCCGACTACGCCAGCTCCGTGCGCCCGATGCCCGATGCCTGGGCAACGGTTCAGGCCCAGGCCGGGCCGGAGCAGCCGGGGCTGGCCGGGCGTACGCGGGCCGAGCTCGGCCGGGCCGCGCGGCAGGCGGCCGACGAGCTGGGGCTGGCGCCTGGCGGCAGGCTGATGTGGAGCGCGCCCTGGACCGGGCCGCGGGACTGGACGGCGTCGCTGCTCGCGCCGCTGGCCGTCGGCGGCTCGGTGGTGCTGGTGCGCAACCCGGACCCGGCCAAGGCGGCCGCCCGGGCCGGGGCGGAGAAGGTCACCGCCAGCTTCTGATGGCTGCCGGGGGGCTGCCTGGGGCTGCTGCTCGGCGGCGGGTCGGCCACGTGATGCCGCGCCCAAGCCCGCTGACTAGAGTGCGGGGACCGACCTCGTCCGGTTGTCGGGGCAGCCCCCGCTGTGTCGGAGGCGGCCGCGCCGGACGTCCGATCGATGAGCGGGAGAGGCACAGGCGTGGACAAGGTGGTGGCAACGGCCGCCGAAGCGGTGGCCGACATCGGTGACGGAGCTTCGCTGGCAGTCGGTGGTTTCGGGGTGTGCGGCATTCCGCACGTGCTCATCCAGGCGCTGCTCGAACTCGGCAGCGGCGAGCTGGAGACCGTGTCGAACAACTGCGGGCTGGACGAGGCGGGCCTGGGCATCCTGCTGGGCGCCAAGCGGATCCGGCGCACCATCGGTTCCTATGTCGGGGAGAACCGCGAGTTCGCCCGGCAGTACCTGGGCGGCGAGCTTGAGCTGGAGCTGACCCCGCAGGGCACCCTGGCCGAGCGGCTGCGAGCCGGCGGCTCCGGAATTCCGGCGTTCTACACCCCGGCCGGGGTGGGCACCCTGGTCGCCGACGGCGGCCTGCCGTGGCGCTATCACCCGGACGGCACGATCGCGCTGGCCTCGCCGGCGAAGGAGGTCCGCGAGTTCAACGGCCAGCAGTACGTGCTCGAAGAGGGCATCGTCACCGACTTCGCGCTGGTGCGGGCGGCCCGGGGCGACCGGCACGGCAACCTCAGCTACGACGCCTCGGCCCGAAACTTCAACCCGCTGTGCGCGATGGCCGGACGGATCACCATCGCCGAGGTCGAGCAGCTCGTCGAGCCCGGCGAGCTGGACCCCGAGCAGGTGCACACCCCCGGGGTGTTCGTGCAACGGGTCGTCGAGGTCGGCGAGGCCGGCAAGCTGATCGAGAAGCGCACCGTGCGCGAGCGGTCCGAGGCCGGGGTGGCGGGCGCGGGACAGGGTTCGGAGCAGGGCGGACAACAGGAAAGCGCAGGCTGATCGACGATGGCGCTCAACCGCAACGAACTCGCCGCCCGGGTGGCCCGCGAGCTGCACGACGGCCAGTACGTCAACCTCGGGATCGGGCTGCCGACCCTGGTCCCGAACTACGTCGACCCGGCGATCACCGTGGTGCTGCAGAGCGAGAACGGCATTCTCGGAGTGGGCCCGTACCCGCTGGAGAGCGAGCTGGACGGCGACCTGATCAACGCCGGCAAGGAGACCGTCACGGTGTTGCCGGGGGCGTCCTTCTTCGATTCCGCGCTGTCCTTCGGGATGATCCGGGGCGGCCACATCGATGTGGCGGTGCTCGGCGCGATGCAGGTCGGAGCAAACGGTGACCTGGCGAACTGGACCATTCCTGGGAAGATGATTAAGGGAATGGGCGGCGCGATGGATCTCGTGCACGGGGCGAAGAAGGTGATCGTGATGATGGAGCACGTGGCCCGCGACGGTACCCCGAAGGTGGTCCAGCAGTGCTCGCTGCCGCTCACCGGAGCTGCCTGCGTGCACCACATCATCACCGATCTGGCGGTGATCGACGTCCGGCCCGAGGGCCTGGTGCTGCGCGAGCTGGCACCCGGTGTGACGGTGGACGAGGTGCGCGCGGCCACCGAGCCCGAGCTGACCGTCGCGCTGGCCGGCTGAGGCGGTCGGAGAAAGATGTTGGACCCGGCTGAGCTGTTCCAGCTGATCGAGGAGCTGCCCGACCTCGACCAGCCGGTTCTGGTGCTGGCGCTGGACGGTTTCGTCGACGCCGGCAACGCCGCCCAGCTGGCTCGCGCCCACCTGCTCAGCACGCTGGAGTCCCAGGTGATCGCCACCTTCGACATCGACCAGGTCTTCGACTACCGGGGCCGGCGTCCGGAGATGCTGTTCGTCACCGATCACTGGGAGAGCTTCAACGCCCCGCAGCTGAAGATCCACGCGGTGCGCGATGCGGCCGGCACCCAGTTCCTGCTGCTGGCCGGGGCGGAGCCCGACATCCAGTGGGAGCGTTTCGCCGAGGCGGTGCGGATGATCGTCGAGCGGCTCGGGGTGCGGATGCTGATCGCGCTGGACGCGATCCCGATGGGGGTTCCGCACAGCCGGCCGTCCACCGTGATCGCCCGCGGCAGCTCGCCGGACCTGGTCGGCGAGTACAGCAACTGGCTGGGCACCGTCCAGGTTCCGGCCAGCGCCGGGCACCTGATCGAATTCCGGCTGAACGAGGCCGGGGTGGGCTCGATGGGCTTCGCGGTGAACGTGCCGCATTACCTTGCCCACCTCGACTACCCGGCCGCCGCGTTGACCCTGATCGAGTGCATCGCCAAGGGCGCCGGCCTGGTGTTGCCCACCGAGGCGTTGCAGGAGGCTGCCGCGGCCAGCCGGATCGACCTGGACAGCAAGGTCGCCGCGTCCGAGCAGATCACCGCCGTGGTCCGGGCGCTGGAGTCGCAGTACGACGAGATCGTCGCCGGACGCAGCCGGGGACTGGTCGCCGAGGGCGCCCGGCTGCCGACCGCGGATGAGATCGGCGCGGAGTTCGAGCAGTATCTGCTGCAACAACAGGATAATCCTGGGGGTCCGGGCGTCACTGGCGATCATGAGGACCCGGGGAGTCCTGGTGACCCTGGTGACCCTGGCGGCCCTGGTGACCCTGGCGGCCCTGGCGGCCCTGGCGGCCCTGGCGGCCCTGGCGACCCTGGCGACCCTGGCGGCCGGCCTTCCGCCTGAGCTGTTATTCGCTCGCCGGGGCCGGCCCTCGGGGTGAGAATGCACCGGTGAGCATGGTCATCGAACCTGAGCGCCCGGCGGATCACGCGGCCGTCCGCGCGGTGGTGGGCGCCGCCTTTGCGGATGAGCCGAGCGTCGTGGACCTGGTGGAGCTGATCCGGGCGTCACCGGGGTACCTGCCGTCGCTCGCGCTGGTCGCGCGGGTCGATGATGAGGTCGCCGGCTTCGTGATGTTGAGCCGCGCCGAGCTGGTCTCCGATTCCGGCTCGCGGCACCCGGTGTTGACCCTGTCGCCGCTGGCGGTGGCGCCGGCGCTGCAGGGTCGTGGCATCGGTTCAGCACTGGTGCCGGCAGGTCTTGCCGCGGCTGAGCGGCTGGGTGAGCAGCTGGTGGTCCTCGAAGGCAGCCCGCGGTACTACCCGAGGTTCGGCTTTCGCGACTGCCGCCCGTTCGGCATCCAGATCCACCTTCCGGACTGGTCGGCGCCGGAGGCGGGGATGGTGTTTCCCCTTTCTGCCTATGATGGGCGAGCGCGTGGCTGGGTCGTCTACCCGCCGGCGTTCGCCGTTGTCGGCGCGGGGTGAGACGGGAGTTCCACGTCGCCCGTCGATCCTGTCCCCGCCTTACCGACACGAGTACTCCGACTGCTGGTTCTCGTCCGTGACGGTGGCCCGGGATTGCGGACGTCAGCAGGTACTTTTCGATTCGCCCAGCCTGTGGATAAGTGCTGTCACTGAGCTGGTTCTGTCGTACCCCGGGCCTAGTGTCTGATGTATGGAACCGCTGCACAACGGAGGCGTCTCGGCCGGCTTGGCCGACTTGGCTAGTGCTGCGCAGGCATATCTCGACTCGATCGCTAACTGGCTGATCCGGCTGTCTGATGCCGACGTGCTGTCCGAGCTGCGCGAGCTGGAGGTGTTGCGGCGGCGGTTGGCGGTCGTTGACCACGCGTTGGTCGGCGAGCTGGACCGGCGCGGGCTGGCCGGTCAGTTGGTGATGGCCAGCACGTCGGCTGTGCTGCAGGGGTTGCTGCGGCTGTCACCGCACGAGGCGAAAGACCGGGTTCGAGCCGCCCGCGCCTGCGGCCCGCGCCACACCCCGACCGGTCAGCCGCAGCCCGCGCTGCGTCCGGCGCTGGCCGCCGCCCAGGCCGACGGCTCGATCTCGACCGAGCACACCACGACCGTCCTCGCCGCCCTGAGCGACCTGCCGAGCACGGTCAGCGCCGAAGACCAGTCACTGGCCGAGAAGCACCTCGTCGAAGCGGCGACCACCCTGCGACCCCGCGAAGTGGCCGCGGTGGGCAGGCGAATCCTGGCCCATCTCCACCCCGACGGCACCCTGGCCTCCGAGGCGGAGCAGCGCCGCCGCCGCGGGTTCACCCTGCATCCCGAGAGCGACGGCAGCTACACCGCCCGCGGGCGGCTGACGGCACGCTGCGGCGCGCTGCTGCTAGCCACCCTCACCCCGCGCTCGGCGCCGCAGCCTACCGGTGAGGCCGGCCCTGACCCGCGCAGCCAGCCCCAGCGGATGCACGACGCCCTGCAGGACCTGGCCGGCGTCGTCGTTCGGCGCAATGAGCTGCCCGAGTCCGGCGCGCCGGCGCAGGTCATCATCACCCTGACCGCCGACCAACTCGCCAGCCGCCAAGGACTCGCACAGACAAGCTTCGGCCAACAGCTGGGCGTGAGCCAGGCACTCGCACTGGCCGATGAAGCCGCGATCAACCTGCTGCTGACCGACTCCACCGGCGCGGTGCTGGCCCACCGGCGCACCAAACGCATCGCCACCCGCGGCCAGACCCTGGCCCTGATCGCCAGGGACGGCGGCTGCACCTTCCCCGGATGCGACAAGCCACCCGAATGGTGCCAGCGCCACCACATCACCGCCTGGGCCGACGGCGGCCCAACCGACCTCGACAACCTCACCCTGCTCTGCGGCTACCACCACCGCGAGTTCGACCGCGCCGGCTGGACCTGCCAACTCACCGACGGCCAACCCCACTGGATCCCACCAGCCTGGATCGACCCCACCCGAACACCCAGACGCAACCACCGCATCACCAGGCAATAGCCAGGGCCACCGACCTCGACAACCTCACGCTGGCCTGCAGTTATCACCGCCACTCAGCCGAGAATGACCTAGCCAGGCGAGCCGCGATGTGCCGCGATGTGCCGCGATGTGCAACGGCTTCGCCGCAGTCATCGGTAATCCGCGTAGGCGCCGCCACTCGGCCCGCTCTCAGGATTCCGGGTCGTACCCGATCTCCCGGACCTCCTGCGCGCAACGGCAGCTGCTGGCGAGTCGAGCAGCCCATTGCAGCGCCTCCTCACGAGAGGGCACCTCGATGATCGAAAACCCGCCGATGCCCGCCTTCGTCCTCGGGTCGGGGCCGTCCGTGGCTGTTCCGTCGATGGCCACGATGGTCGCCCTCTGGCGCTCAACGCCGGCGCCGAAGATCCAGACTCCTGCGTCCTTGGCTTCCTGGACCACTGCGCGCGTCCTCTCACCCACCTCAGGCAAGTCCTCGTCCGGGATGTGGTCCATCGAGCCGTCGTCGAACGAAATCAGGTACCGCTGCATCTGATGACTCCCCTCCCCGGCAAACTCCTGCTGTCGATGCGTCGCTGACCGAGGCTACTGCGCTGGCTTGCTAGCGGACCGACCACTCACGATCTGTGACGTCCAGCTCGTGAAACGTCCGGCCGCTGTCGATGAACACCCGGCCACCTGGCGCGAGCGCGGTTCTGATGCGCGACATCGCTTGCCGGCCCGCGGCGGGATGGCGGCCGTCGAGCGCACCTACCCGCACGGCGAAGACGATGTCGAAAGGAAGGTCCTCGGGTTCCAGAACGAATGACTCCACAGCACTGTGGCGGACAGTCATGCGTCCAGAGGCGATCTCGCTCACCGAGCCGGCGCGCGCCTGTGCCACTGCCTTGGCAGATCGGTCGATCGCGAGGATGTGACCGCTGTCCAGCCGGCGTGCGATGGCACGCGCGGCGGCGCCGGACCCACATCCGATCTCCAACACGCGCGACTGTGGGGTGAGCGGCAGGGCATCCACGACAGCTGCCAGCCGCGGTGAAAGCTCGGACGGCATGGCCTCGAGTGTAGGGATCGGCAGAGCGTCGTCCGGCCGCGGCGCTGACCTGGGGCGGCAACGCCCACGTAGTGATCATCGGCATCGCCGTCGCCTTCTGAGTCCCACCATCCGCAGCCGTGGCGATCACGCAACGGGTACGGCACTATCCGCTACATGAGCTACGCGCAGGACTACCGGCTGAGCCTGGAGGACCCTGACCGGTTCTGGGCGCAGGCGGCCACCGCGATCAACTGGATCCACAAGCCCTCGGTGGTGCTGGACCCGACGGGCGCCCCGTTCTCCCGGTGGTTTCCCGACGCCACCCTCAACACCTGCTACAACGCCCTGGACCGGCACGTGGTGGCCGGCCGGGGCGAGCAGCCGGCCCTGGTCTATGACTCGCCGGTCACCGACACGCTAAAGGAGTTCAGCTACACCGAGCTCACCGAGCTGAGCGCAAAGTTCGCCGGGGTGCTGCGCGCGCTCGGCGTCGACCAGGGCGACCGGGTGCTGATCTACCTGCCGATGGTCCCCGAAGCGGTGATCGCGATGCTGGGCTGCGCCCGGATCGGCGCGGTGCACTCGGTGGTCTTCGGCGGCTTCGCCGCCAACGAGCTGTCCGCCCGCATCGACGACGCCCGGCCCAAGGTGATCGTCTCGGCGTCCTGCGGCATCGAACCGAGCCGGCTGGTCGAGTACAAGCCGCTGCTCGACCGGGCCCTGGAACTTTCCAGCCACCAGCCGGAGAGCTGCCTCATCCTGCAGCGTCCGCAGCTGCAGGCCAGCATGACCGAGCGCGACCTGGACTGGCGGGAGCTGATGAGGTCCCAGCTGATCGCCCCGGCCGAATGCGTCGAGCTGAAGGCCACCGACCCGCTCTACATTCTCTACACCTCCGGAACGACCGGCCGGCCCAAGGGCATCGTCCGGGACAACGGCGGGCATGCCGTGGCGTTGCGGTGGTCGATGGCCAACATCTACGACGTCGGCCCGGGCGAGGTGATGCTGACCGCCAGCGACGTCGGCTGGGTGGTCGGGCATTCCTACATCGTGTACGCCCCGCTGCTCACCGGTGCCACGACCGTGCTCTACGAGGGCAAGCCAGTCGGCACCCCGGACGCCGGGGCGTTCTGGCGGCTGGTCGCCGACTACCGGGTCAAGGCGCTGTTCACCTCACCGACCGCCATTCGCGCGGTCAAGCGCGAGGACCCGGACGGCGAGCTGACCGCGGGATATGACCTCAGCTCGTTGCGGACGCTGTTCCTGGCCGGTGAGCGGCTGGACCCGGCGACCTACGAATGGGCCAGCGCCCGGCTGGGCATCGCGGTGGTGGACCACTGGTGGCAGACCGAGACCGGCTGGCCGATCGCGGCCAACCTGCGTGGGCTCGAGCCGATGCCGATCAAGCCCGGCTCGCCGACGGTGCCGGTGCCGGGCTACGACGTGCGGATCCTCGGGGCGGACCGCCGGCAACTGGGCGCCGGCGAGGAGGGCGCGATCTGCCTGAAGCTGCCACTGCCACCGGGCGTCAGCCAGCAGGTCTGGGGCGATGACCAGCGCTACCTCGAGTCCTACCTGTCCGCGTTCGAGGGTTACTACCTGACCGGTGACGGCGGTTACCTCGACTCCGACGGCTACCTGTTCGTGCTCGGGCGCACCGATGACGTGATGAACGTGGCCGGCCACCGGCTCTCCTCCGGCCAGCTGGAGGCGGCGCTGGCCGAGCATCCCGCCGTCGCCGAGTGCGCGGTGATCGGCGTCGAGGACGCCTTGAAGGGCCAGGTGCCACGCGCCCTGGTGGTCACCAAGAGCGGCTGGTCCGGCTCGCCCGAGCAGCTCGCCGCCGAACTCAGCGCCCGGGTGCGTGAGGTGGTCGGACCGATAGCATCACTGTCACGGGTCGACGTCGTCGCCGGCCTGCCCAAGACCCGGTCGGGAAAGATCCTGCGCGCGACGATGCGCCAGCTCGCCGATGGTGGCGAACCGGTGGTCCCGTCCACCATCGAGGACATCGCCGTCCTCGACAGATTGCGGACGGTGCTCCGCCCGGAATGACGCCCTGGCGATCAAGCGGCTTGCTCGAAGGCTGAGCCACCTCGCGCCGACCGGTAAGTTTGTGGTCCTGGACGGAGGTGATGGCGTGGACCAGCTCGCATTGATTGCCGCCGTCCTGTTTGCGACCGCGGTGTTCATACCGCTCTCGACGAAGATCAACGTGCCCTGGCCGGTGCTGGTCACCCTCTTCGGAATCGTGCTGGCCGCGATTCCGCAGGTGCCGCAGGTGTACGTCGACCCGGACCTGATCCTGCCGTTGGTGCTGCCACCGCTGCTCTACGCCGCTGCCCGCAAGACATCATGGCGGTTCTGGGCCGCCAACGCCCGGCCGATCCTGCTGCTGGCGGTGGCCCTGGTCATGGTGACCACCGCCGCGGTGGCCTACGTCGCCTCCGCGGTGGTGCCCGGGATCTCGCTGGCCGGAGCGGTGGCGCTGGGCGCCCTGGTGTCACCGCCGGACCCGGTCGCGGCCACCGCGATCGCCGCCAAGCTGAACCTGCCACGGCGGCTGGTGTCGATGCTCGAAGGCGAGGGCCTGTTCAACGACGTGGCCGCGCTGGTGCTCTACCAGGTGGCCATCGCCGCGGTGGTCGGCGGCTCGCTCACGCCGGGCCAGGCCGCGACCAGGCTGCTGCTCGCGGCGGGGCTGGCCGTGGTGGTCGGCTTCGGCTTCGGCTGGGGGTTCACCCGGCTGATCGCGCTGCTGGGCTCGGCCGACCCGCGGCCGCAGGTGCTGCTGTCGGTGCTGGCGCCGACCGCGACCTACGTGATGGCCGAGGAGCTGCACGGTTCCGGGGTGCTGGCGGTGCTGATCTACACGCTGTACTCGGTGTCACGGCCGGTCGACGCCGCTGACGCGCACGGCCGCTTGACCACCGACACGTTCTGGTCGATGACCCAGACCCTGGTGACCGGCATCGCCTTCGGCCTGGTGGGCCTGGAGTTCCAGACCGCGTTCGAGGCGATCGGGGCGCGCTGGACGTCACTGGTGGGCGAGACGGTGGCCGTCGTCGGGGTGGTAGTGGTGGTGCGGCTGCTCTACCTGCTGCCCTCGGTGCTGCTGGCCAAACGGTTCTATCAACGGTTGCAGGCCGGGGCCCTCGACGACGCGCTCAGCGGCCGGAGCGCGAGCCGCCGGTTGCAGCGCCAGCGCGACACCGACGTCCCGATCGGCTGGCGCGAGACGGTGGTGGTGTGGTGGGCCGGCATGCGCGGGGTGGCCACCGTCGCGCTCGCCCTGGCCATTCCCACCGTGACCGACGACGGCACCCCCTTCCCGGCTCGGGACCGGATCCTGTTCATCGCCTTCTCGGTGGTGCTGGTGACCCTGGTGCTGCAGGGCCTGACGCTGCCGACCGTGGTGAAGCTGCTCGGCGTCCGGCCCAGCGCCCGGGACAACGACGAGGCCGAGGCGGTGCTGGCCGAGCGAGCCGCGCACGCGGCAGCCGAGGCGCTCAACCGCCTGCAGGACGAGCGGGACTTCGGGGTCGAGGTCTGGGACCGGCTCAACGCCTTTCCGACCGATCTGCTGGTGCGGCTCAACGCCCAGCTGAGCAGCGACTCCCAGCACACCTCGCGCACCGGCAAGGCTTCCGATCGCGCTGACTTCCTGATCGGGCTGCGACAGATGCTCAGCGCCGCGCGGGAGGAACTGCTCACCGCCCGATCCGAGCGCGGCGTGGATCCGTTGCTGATCGATCAGCTGGTGCGCCGGCTGGACCTGTACAGCCTGCCGGCGCTTCCGGCCACCGAAAGGGACCTCACGGGCCAACCGGACAGCACGCAATGACAGACTTTGCGATGTCAACCCGACGCTTACCGCATTGAGCCGCGCTGACCGGAGCTGACCGGAGCGCCGAGGCAGGAGGACAGCCGATGCCCCCACGGCGTAAGAAGGCCGCCGGCTTGACCGAGGAGGACGTGGCGCGACTGCGCGGCCAGCTCAGCGAGGGACGGCGGCCCCGGGTCGCGCTGTCCGGGCCGCAGTTCGAGGCCGGCGCCTCCGGCACGGTCGTGCGGATCGGCGACCCGGCCGTCGACGGGGCCGACTTTCTGACGGTGCGGGTCAAGGTCAACGGCGTCACCGATGAGCTGGCCTTCGCCCCCGCCGAGCTGAGCATCGGCAAAGCCCGCGCCAGCTCGGCCGGCGGAACCGGGACGGCGCGGACCGGGACTGCGCGGGCCGGGACTGCGCGGACCGGGACGGCGCGGGCCGGGACTGCGCGGACCGGGATGGCGCAGGCTGGGACGGCCGGTGGCCGGGCTCGCGCCGGGGGGCCCGCACCCACCTCGGCAGCGCCGGCTCCGGCAGCCTCACAGGCAGCACCGTCCCAGGCGGTGCCGTCCCAGGCGGCGCCGCCTCAAGCAGCGCAGGCAACGGCCGCTCCGGCGGCGGCAGGCTCAGCGCCACCGGCCGCTCCGGCGAGGGCGGCTGGCGCCGCGACCACGGCAGCCGGTCGGCGGCGCAAGGCTCCGGCCGCCCCGGCGGTCAACGTGACGATCAGCTCGACCGGTGCGTCCTGGTCGGTGAGCGCCAGCCGCGGCGCCCGGACGATCATCAAGAACGTCCCGATCGCTCCGGGCGTGGTGACCGCGATCGCCGAGCTGCTCGCTCAGGCGGGCTTGTCCGAAGCGGTGGCCGAGATCAACGAGACCGCGCGGCTGCAGGCACAGCAGCGCGCGGAGGAACTGCGCGCCGAGCTCAGTGACCTCGAAGCGGTGCTGGCCACCCACCGGGCGCCGCGCTGACCGGCCCCGCGAACGGTTCCCGCACACCGGTTCCCGCACACCGGTTCCCGCACACAAGGTTCCCGCACACAAGGTTCCCGCTCACAAGGTCCGGCGCCAGGTCAGCAGTGCCGCCAAGCAATGCTGACCTAGCGCTGGACTTTCTCACCAGGCTCGCTATCAGGCGCGAACACCGTGGATAGCGAACCGCTCTACCTGTTGCAGGTGTCCACCGGTGCTTGCCACGATGGTCAACACCCCACGTTGGGTGAATGAAACCGGCCCGGTCGTCCAGGGGGCGCGGTCACCGCCCGCCGGCACCCGTGCCAGTTCGGTGCGGTCGCTCCCGGTGCTGGTCATCCGCAGCACCGAGACCACGATGTTCTCATCGACGCCGCTGATGTGGCCGCCGATGGTCATCGGCGAGCTCACCTTCGAGCCGTAGGCCGGCTTCTCCAGCGTCAGCGTGGTGTCGTCACTGCCGACCACCACCCACGGTGAGTCGCTGGCGGTGCCGTACTGGACCAGGCGCAGGGTGGCCGCCGTGCGCTGGACGCCGTTCGGGTCGCGGTAGCCGATCCCGATGTGCGCGCCCAGGTCGTCGAAGAACGTCGCGGTCACCTGGTCGAGTTCGGTGAACCCGAGGTAGGAGCGGGTGAAGTTCAGCGCGGTCTCCTCGGGATCGAGGTGCCACGGCTGGGAGCCTCCTCCCTTGGTCCGCCATTGCTCAGCGGCCCACAGGCTGCCGAACGGCCACAGCGGCTGGTAGCGCTCGTACACGGGCGGCGGGAACTGCGACGGCGTGGCCGTCGCCGAGGCTGACGCTGACGGGCTGGTCGCCGTAGCGGACGGCGCGGCTGACGTCGCGGTGTGCGACGGGACCGGCGAGGTCGCCGACGGGGTGGGCTGGGTAGTAGCCGACTGCGACGGCGCCGGCTGGGTGGCTGTCGGGGTCGGCGCCGGCGGCACGCTGGACGAGGGCAGCACGGACACGGCCGGCGGGATGACCGGACGGGCAGAGTTGGAGCGGCTCACCTGCACCGCGGTGATGGTGCCCACCGCCACGGCGCCCACGACCGCCGCGGCCAGCAACGGCGCCGTCCAGCGTGGCCGTTCGGGCTGCAGCCAACGGCTGGCCGGAGGGTTTGCCAGTGACAGGTCGTCTTCGGTCAGCGTGTGCGCCTGCGCATGCAGGGCGGCTGAGATCCGGTCGTCGATCGTGTTCATTCGGCACCTCCGAGTGCTGCCGCGATCGCCTGGCGACCGTGGAACGCGTTGGATTTGACGGCTCCCAGCGAGATGCCGAGCGTGGCCGCGACCTGTGCTTCGGTCAGTTCTGACCAGTAGCGCAGCACGATCACCTCCCGTTGCCGGCGTGGTAACCGTTGCAGCGCGGCGATCACCTCGCGGTGCTCCTCGGCCAGCATCAGGCGGCCGTCGGCGGCTTCGACCGTCAGGGTTCCGGCCTCGGGTTGGGGATTGCGGCGGACCGTGCGGCGCCGGCGCAGCACCGAACGGGAGCCGTTCAGCACGCAGCTGCGCAGGTAACCGACCGCCGCCTCGCGGTCAGCCAGCGACGGCCAGCGCCGGTGCAGGGACGCGAAGGCCTCCTGCACCACGTCCTCGCTGGTCTCGAGATCATCGACGAGCAGCAGCGCCAACCGCACCATCGCCAGCCGATGGGAGCCGAACAGCGCGGCCACCGCGGAGTCGGCGTCGTCCACCGGCGAGAGCCGAACCGGCACATCCTTGTTGCGCACCATCGTCGTCCTCATGGCCACCGTCCCCGGCTCGGCGCACCATCGGCGATTCGTGGTGCTACCTCCAGAGACGTCTGGCCGGGGCAATGGTTGCACCGGGCGCCCAACGTGACCAGCGGTTCTTTCACGCTGCGGTTACGGCGACGCCTGCCGGGTGCGGACTGCCGCCGGCGTCGGCTTGGAGATCGTCAGCGCAGCCGGGCGTTGCGCAGGTGCTTGTACTCATACATCGCGGCATCCGCACGGGCCAGCACCTCGGCCGGGCTCTCACCGGCGATGGCGGTGGCCGCGCCCACCGAGGCGCTGATCCACAGCTCACCGCAGGACAGCTGGAACGGCTCGGCGAAGGCCTGCTGCAGCCGCCGGACCAGGAACTGAGCCCCGTCGACATCACCGCTGGCGCCTTCGGACAGGACGACCAGCTCGTCCCCGGACAGCCGGGCCAGCAGGTCCGAGGCGCGGACGGTGGCCAGCAGCCGCTGCGCCACGGCGCGCAACAACTCATCACCGACCGCGTGACCGTAGGTGTCGTTGACGGCCTTGAATCGGTCGATGTCGAGAAAGATCACGCTCGGCGTCGCCAAGCCACGTTGATGCTTGGCCATCGCGAGGGTCAGGGCTTCGGAGAACAGGGCACGGTTGGGCAGGCCGGTGAGGTGGTCACGGGTCGCGGCGTGGCCCAGGCGGGCGGCGTCCTCGCGGAGCTGGAGCACCAGCACCGCCTGGTCGGCGACGTCGCGCAGCCGCTCCAGCTGCAGGCGGGTCAGCTCCTGGGGACGGCCGCTGAACGCGCAAACCGTGCCGATGACCTCGCCGCCGCCCAGGATCAGCGGGGCGGCCGCGTAGAGCCGGACCCGATCCAGCACGCCGGTGACGAACGGGTTGTCCGACCACCGCGGATCGACGGCGGCGTCGGCGGTGTAGCTGACGTCCAGGCACTGGATGCTGGTGTTGCACATCGAGTCCAGCCGGCTGGACTCGACCGGCTCGAAGCCGTACGCGGCCGCCGGGAACTGCCTGGCGGCGTCGATCAGGTTCACCATCGCGGTCGGCGTCCCGCACACGAAGGCGGCCAGCCGGGCCAGGCCGTCCAGCTCCGGGGTGCGGGGCTGGTCCAGCACGTCGAGATCGTGCAGGGCGGTCAGGCGCAGCAGCTCGACCTGCTCGCGAGCCCCAGAGATCCGGAACCCGCTCACCACTGCCCCATCGATTCCGTCCCCGGTTCCTTGAGATCAGACCCTTGCCCTTTGAGATCAGACCCATGCCCCTTGAGATCAGACCCTTGCTCCTTGAGGTCGGGCCATTGCTCGGCTCGCCAGGCCGCGTCCCAGAACATCCACTCATAACGGGCCGTGACGGTGAAGTGCTTGCCCGCCCTGCGGTCCTCGTCCGCGCTGAGTCCCTCGCCGATCGCGTCAGCGAAAGCGAGGACCTCGGCCACGGTCGCGGTGAACTCCTCACCGGCGTAGGTGTCGATCCAGCGCTGGTAGCGGGGGTCCGACGACCCCTGCTCCAGCAGCGCCGCCCCGACCCGGGCGTAGATCCAGTAGCACGGCAGCACCGCGGCCAGCCCCTCGGCGAAGCTGCCTCCATGGACCGTCGCCAGCAGGTAGCTGGTGTAGCTCAGCGTGGTGGGAGACACCGGGATCTGGTCCAGCTCGGCGGGATCGAGCCCGAGCTGGGGCAGCAACGTGCTGTGCAGCTCGAGCTCGACGTCCACGGTTCCCGCCGCGTGCCGGGCGAACATCCCGGCGGCGGCATGCGTCGGCGCCTTCGCTGCCAGCACCGCGAGCGTTCGGGCGTAGTCGCGCAGGTAGTGGGCATCCTGGGCCACGTAGTAGGCGAACCGATCCGGCGGTAGCGAGGCTGCCGTGAGACCCGTCAGGAACGGGTGCTCCAAGATCGCGGCGTAGATCGGTTCGGCCTCTGACCACATACGTTGAGTCCAGCTCGTCGTCACCGGGTGATCATCGCAGCAGAATCACCAGCCAGCATGTCGACGCGTAGCCCAGTTGCGTCGATTTTATGCCGTCGATATATCTATATGGCCACCGTCAACGAGGCGGTGTACCCGCTCGACGCCGATCCGCTCATCGTCGCCAGCTGATGGACGCCGCCGTCGTCACCGAACACCATGTCCGAGGTCAGCGAGGTCCGCGCCAGGTTCTGGACGCTCTGCTCGTAGCCCGGGGTGGCGTACACCTGGGCGCACGCCTCTTCGGGCAGGGCGAGCTGGGACGTGGCGAGGATCCTGCCGGCCGCGGTGGCGTTGGCAAGGCTGGAGTACACCTCGAAGTGCAGGTGCGGCCACCGGCCGTCGTAGGCGCCCGGAAAGATCGTGGTGAAGGTGAGCTGGCCGTTGGCGTCGGATTCCTGTACGCCGCGCAGGTAGTTCTCGTTCGTGACGTTCTGCGAGTACATCGAGTACTGGCCGTCGATGTCGCAGTGCCACAGGTAGACCGCGGCGCCCTTGAGCACCTGGTAGCCGTTCGCCGAGTCGCGCAGCGTCAGCCGGACCGTGAGCGGGAGGCCCTTGGCGGTGGTTGTCGAGGTTCCGAAGCTGGATCGGATGTCGCTGCGCACGATCCCGCTCATGGCCAGCGCGTTCGGGCCGTTGGAGCCGTTGCCCGGGAACGGGCCGGCCGTCTCGTCGGGGATCTCGGTGTAGGACTGGGCAGCGGAGGGCGTGTTGCTGGCCGTGGCTGTGGACCCGGCTGCCGACGAGTTGGACGGCGAGTTGGATGGCGAGGTCGCTGTCGCGGACGCGCCCGAGGTGACCTTCGCCGCGGTGGAGCACCCCACGACTGCCAGCAGGCCGGTGCCCATGAACGCCAGTGCGCCGCGCCGGCTCAGGGTCTGCAGGTCGAACTCCAACCCGCGGTCGTGGTCTTCGATCTGGTGGTCTGGATGGTCGGTGCTCTTGGTGCGTCGGGGCGGCATGAAGGAGTCTCCGGATCAGTGGCTCGCGGTGTTGACTGCGGTGTCCACGTTGCCCGGCTTACCCCTCGAAAAGATTGTGCGAAGCCTGTGCGGCCACTGTGCGTCGTGGTGACGGGCGTCTTCGTGACGGCTCGGCGCCAAAGGGCGCCGAACCGCCGTCAGCGCGCCGCTACCTCAAAGTGGACGGCGGGTCCTGCCGCTTGTCCGGCGCGAGGAAGTCCGCGACCTTGTCGCCGGCCGAGTCGATCTGGCGGCCGCGCTTTCCGCCGGTTCGCTTGTTGGCGACCCTGCCCGCCTGGTCGATCACCCTTCGCACTTTGTCCGGATTGGCCTGCGCATAGCCGCGTGCCCGCTGCACCAGCTTGCCGATACCACCGATACCGCCCATTGCCATGACTTCTCCTGCCCGATCGCTGTCGCATGCTCCGGCTGCTTCGGAGGTGTCGCGAGCTTGTGAGCGCTTGGACCCACATTAGCTCGCAGGACGAAAGCGGGAACGTGTCACTATGTGCCGAACCGCGCTGAACCCAGAGGGGAGGGCGAGTCGATGAACCCCGACGCCGTGCCGACGCTGTTCGACTGGGCCGGCGGCCAGGCTGCGATCAGGCGGTTGATCGACATGTTCTACGACCGGGTCGAAGTCGATGCGCTGCTGAGCCCGTTCTTTCCCGGCGGGGTCAGCGAGGAGCACCGCGCACACGTCAGCCTCTGGTGGGGCGAGGTGTTCGGCGGCCCCGCCCGCTACACCGAGCAACTCGGCGGGTACGAGCGGATGCTCGCCCATCATCGCGGCCTTGGCATCACCGACGAGCAGCGGCTGCGCTTCGCCACCACCATGAGCCAGGCCGCCGATGACGCCGGCCTGCCGGCTGACCCGGAGTTCCGGGCCGCGCTGGTCGGCTACCTCGAATGGGGTACGCGGCTGGCGCTGGCCAACTCCCAACCCGATGCCCAGCCGCCGCCGCACGCACCGGTGCCCCGGTGGGGCTGGGGAGTCGCGCCGCCATACCAGCCTTGACGGACTGGATTCGCCAGGTTCGGGGTTACCCCTGAAGAGTCTGGCGTGAGAACCCAAATGGATCACGCTCGGGTAGTGGGTCAGTTTGAGGGTCGCCAGGGCTGATCAGCCGAAGTGGCACAATCATCACATGGTGGAGCTGAGGGGACTCGACCCCCTGACCCCACCTGCCAGGGGTACGGCGAGCCTCTACAGGCCCCGTGTTGCTGAGGCATAGGCATCCACTGGGCCATACCTGGTGCGGTTGACGGGCCGTTGGGCATCGTTCTGAGCCGTTGCCCGCAGGTCATCTTCCAGGGCCGCTACACCCGAGAATGGTGTGAGGCCGCAGGTGACGCCGCCGACTGGAGCACGGGCTGATCCTCTGCCAACAAATGGTCCTCAGCACCGACGCGCTACCTGCCCGCGACGACCTTCGACTTGCCAGTCGAAGGTCGTCGCTCGCGCTCACCAGCAAAAGGAAGCGTGGATTTGCTTCACCCACCTGCTATCGGATGTCGTGTAGCCCCACTTGTTATAGTGAGCGATAGGTGCCCAAATCTGAGCCAAAAAGCGGCCATCGTAGTTGCCGTGGCTTCTAAAACGGTAGCCAGTGTAAAGGTAAAGCGGGTCCGTTAAGGAATTGCCGGTGGAGGAGGCGAAGAAGCTGATGTCCTGTGCTGTTACCTCACGGCAATTCCAGTCCGCTGTCGACCCCTCGGGTGCGGGCGCGGCGGCGACTGTCCCAGGCGTGAGCATAAGCCCGGCGGCCGCCAGCACGGCGATGGCTGTGCGCGACAATCTTCGCATTGTGTCCTCCTTCAACGATGGGAAATCTTGTAGGTAGGGTAGGTAGGGTAGGGCGCTTATCACCTTATGTCGATTTTGGTGCGCTACCCGGCTTACTAGCTACACGGCCGGTTATTCGCTACTCGCGACGGCCAGCTACATCAGTCGTGGTTGCGCCAAGACCCTGCACTGGTGACTATTGCACCGGTCCGGTCCCGTAGGTCGCGGAGCTGCTGACGCAAGCCTGCATTCTGTGAACGCAAAAACGCGTTTGCCGCCTCCAAAGAACTGACTTCCCGTTCAAGCTCAACGACTTGTGCGCGCAGTGACTCAACCTCCGCCTCACTGCCACCCATTCGTTCACACTGCGTGACCCGAGAAGCCAGGCTACGGATCTTCTCTGCAATACCCACTGTGCCTCCGGTTAAGCGAGACCTTTTTCGGAAGGTTAGCGGCTGAAAGCAGTAGTTGGGTTTCCAGTACAGCGACGCGAGCCTCGTCGGAACGCCAAACGAGGCCCCGCGGTGGTGCACTCATGAGCCTTACATTGGGATGCCCGCAGTTTCAGGCGAGCATCGCCGCGCCGAACGAGACGTCGAAGCGATCGCACCAGATCACCACGCTGCGGATGCCGGCAAGGTCAGCGCCCTCCGGTATCCGGTACAGCTGGTTTCCCTGGGTGCCCTTGAGCCGGCCGAGGTCAAGGTAGCGACCGTCGTCGAAGACCCGCCAGCTGCCGGAGGTCACGGCCTGGTCGGTGAGCCAGACGTTCAGCACCGGGCCGTCGCTGGTGCGCAGGCCGGCGATGGCCAGCACCCGCGAGCCGTCCGGCTGCTTGACGACGGTGACGGTGCCGCTGGTGGAGTGCTCGTGGCTGATGAACGTTCCGCGCAGCAGGGCCATCGGTTGTGGGGTCGCGGCCGGTGAAGTGGCCGGCGAGGCGCTCGGTGCCGCCGAGGCGCTCGGCGCCGTCGAGGCGGTCGGCGCCGCTGGGGAGCCAGGCAGGGTGGCGGACGGCGACACGGCGACCGCCGGCAACGCGTCGTTGACCCGAGAACTGGTGAAGAGCTTCCAGGGCGTGAACCACCACAGCCCGAAGGCGGCCGCTACCACCACCACCGTTCCAGCCGCGATCCACGGCGCCCACCGGCGCTGCCGAGCCATCTCAGTCCTGCCTGACCTGGTGCAGCGCCATGGGTGAAACCTACTCCCACTCGATGGGTGCCGGGGGGCTTGCTGGTCACGTCCAGCACCACCCGGTTGACCTCGCGCACCTCGTTGGTGATCCGGGTCGAGATCTTCTCCAGCACGTCATAGGGCACCCGGGTCCAGTCCGCGGTCATCGCGTCCTCCGACGATACCGGCCGCGGCGCGATCGCCGACCACGAACCGAATACGTCCGACTTCGTGGCAGGCGGTCGACACCACGCTTATCGCCGTCCGGACCGGATGTGTGGTCGCCTAGTGCAGTTTCGCGCGAAGGTCCAAATTTCTCATGGATGTTACGTGCTGTCTGGGACGATTCCGACCGGCAGTTTGTCGAGTTTACGGCTGCACATCCTATAGCGCTTTTCCCTCGGAAGGATTTCGGTCATGAACCGAACGCGCGCTCTGCTGGCAACCATTGCCGCCCTGGCCACTACTGTGGCTGTTCTGCCCGGCGCGTTAGCGTCGAATCCGTCGTCCGGCGGCCTCACTCCGCCGGCCGCCGACGGGTCGAACTCGGTGACGTGGACCGGCGGCCCGTACACCGGGTTCGTGAACGGGCCGGAGGAGTGCACCGACCTCACCTGTGACACCTACACGTTGAACTTCGCGGCGCCGGCGGACTACTGGAGCTCGCACGACGGCAGCGTGAGCGTGGGTATCGAGTGGGGCCTGCCCAGCGATGACTTCGATCTGTACGTCTACGACTCGGCTGGAACCAAGATCAAGGACTCGGCAGCCGCGTTCACGAATTCCGAAAGCGTTGACCTCGGCCAACTGCCGCCGGGCGCGTACACGGTCAAGGTCGTGCCGTATCAGACCGCGGGCGGGTCCTACTCGGGGACGGCGACGGTCAGCGCGTTCGACATTCCGACCGGTATGAAGTTCCCGGAGGACCGTTCGGCGGTGGAGAAGGAACTCGTCCAAGACTACCCGCTGAACATCGTTTTCATCGGCCGCACGCCGTCCGCTGCGGAGGTCGCCGACTTGAAGTCGCGCATCCCCACGCAGTACCGGCCGCCGGTGTCGAGCAAGTCGGACAACGCGTGCGAGCTGACGCAGGTCGGGGCGGGCTACCTCAACTGGAACAAGTGCA